>JANYFV010000095.1 GCA_025359635.1 Undibacterium sp.
GTCACATCCGTCACCTACGCAAAAATGACCGGCCAAAACGAGCTCTACAAAAGCTACCGTATCATCATGGATCAGCACGATAACAAGAGCATTGACGCGACTACAAAACAAATCGAAGCCGCGCTAAGCAGACAACAGATACGTGTCAGCGCCAGCATTACCGAGAACATGCTGCGTCAGGAAGTCGACGCGCATTTTGATTTACTGGTGAACGCCTTGCTGTTTATTTCTATCTTGATGGCACTGGTTGGTGCCTTAGGTTTGGGTTCATCCATGAGTACCAATGTCACCGAGCGTACCCGCGAATTTGGCATCATGCGCAGCATCGGTGCCAGTTCTTGGGTAGTGATGCGCAACGTCATTGCCGAAGGCCTGTTCATCGGTTTGATGAGCTGGTGTATCGCCATCGTTCTGGCATTGCCTTTGTCTGCGGCAATCGGCGCTTTCCTGGGCAACCTTTTATTCGATGAAGCGTTTCCCCTGGTCATTTCGCAAGCAACTTTGTGGATCTGGCTAAGCATCGTCGCCAGCGCTTCTCTGTTGGCTTCAGCTTATCCTGCATGGAAAGCATCACGTTTAAGCATACGCCAAAGTTTTGCGTATTGAGTGGCGAGTATCAAATTCAAATTTCGACTCTTAATTTTCTACACTTACCGTTTGAAAGAATTCTATGAAAAAATCTCTCTCTATTACAATCGCCGTCGTGGTTTTTTTGATCGTATTATTCATTTTGGCACATCACGTTGATTTCATAGCGATACACAAGATCGTGCATGGCAGATAAACGCTACAGAAATGTTAAAAAAGCGGCGTTGGCGAAAACCGGTGCCACCATTCTCATTTGCCTGGAGAGATTTTAACTCTATCGTTTTAATTAACGACACATAAAATTTTAAAAAAATTATTAAAAGATGTCCTTACCTCTTGATTCAGAATTAAATTTTGTGATTAAGCATAAATTGATTTAATTCCCATAAAAAAAAATTTATACACTTATTTTCGCTTGAAAAATGGCGCTTTATCCGTATAAAAATCGAAGTAAAAATTGTCAAAATCTCTAAAAAACAACAACAATTGTAATCAGATTGCACCTGCCAATTGTGTCGGGTAGTATCGCTTTTGACTGTTTCGTGCCCGCATTTTGGTGCATACCAGTAACATCCTCGCATTGATCGACATCCTCGTCATCAACGCCCTTATATCAAATTGGGAGAGAAGAATTGAAAAAGAAATCAAGCGAAATTAAAGTCGCGTCCAGCAAAGATATTTTCGTAAAAAATGCGATTCAAGTTGCCGTAGTTTTATTATCGACTGGCAGTATCGCGTATGCACAAGATGCAACTCCAGCGGCGACAGGTGAAATTCAGGTAGTGACTGTGACGTCAACCGGTACACGCGGCAAGCAACGTACAGCGACTGATACGCCAGTACCGGTCGATATCTTAACTGCTGCCGATCTGACCAAGACGGCGCAGACAAGCTTAGACAAAGCTTTGCAATTCACTGTGCCATCATTCAATACCGTGCAGACCCCGGTGAATGATGCGACTTCCCTGCTTGATCCTTACGAGATCCGAAATATGGGTCCAAGTCGGGCACTGATTTTGATTAATGGCAAACGCAAAAATTCCAGCTCCTTGGTGTATACACAGACTTCACCTGGCCGTGGTGAAAGTGGTGCCGATATCTCCGCCATTCCACAAGATGCGATTAAACGTATTGAAGTATTGCGCGATGGCGCATCTGCACAGTACGGCTCCGATGCAATTGCAGGCGTCGTCAATATCATTTTGAAAGATAATCCTGAAGGTGGTTCAGTCACGGGAAGACTTGGCGTTACCGCTAAGGGCGATGGTAAATCTGAATCTTTCAGTTGGAACCAAGGATTCGCATTAAGTGACCGTGGTTTTGTTAACTTTACCGTTGATACTTCGCACAATGCCTTGGCAAATCGTCCTGGTATTTTGAGTGTGGCTGACGAAGTTAACTACTGGGGTGCGGATCAGGCGCAAGTGACTGCATTCTTAGCTAAGCGCCCTGACGGCG
>JANYFV010000098.1 GCA_025359635.1 Undibacterium sp.
GTCAGATGAATGAACCGCCAGGTAACCGTCTGCGCGTTGCCTTGACTGGTTTGACTATCGCTGAAGGTTTCCGCGACGAAGGTAAAGACGTGTTGTTCTTCGTCGATAACATCTATCGCTATACTTTGGCCGGTACTGAAGTTTCTGCGTTGTTGGGTCGTATGCCTTCTGCTGTGGGTTATCAACCTACTTTGGCTGAAGAAATGGGTCGCTTGCAAGAGCGTATCACTTCAACCAAAACTGGTTCGATTACTTCAATTCAAGCCGTGTATGTTCCTGCGGATGATTTGACTGATCCATCTCCAGCGACTACTTTCGCCCATTTGGATTCTACTGTTGTTCTGTCGCGTGACATCGCCTCTTTGGGTATTTACCCAGCGGTTGATCCACTCGATTCAACTTCACGTCAATTGGATCCTCAAGTCGTTGGTCTTGAGCACTATGAAACAGCACGAGCTGTTCAAGGTACTTTGCAACGCTACAAAGAATTGCGCGACATTATCGCGATTCTGGGTATGGACGAATTGGCGCCTGAAGATAAGTTATTAGTTGCTCGCGCACGTAAGATGCAACGTTTCTTGTCCCAGCCTTTCCACGTTGCTGAAGTGTTTACCGGTTCACCAGGTAAATACGTCTCGCTCAAAGATACGATCAAGGGTTTCAAAATGATCGCTTCCGGCGAACTCGATCACCTGCCAGAGCAAGCGTTCTACATGGTAGGCACTATCGACGAAGCAATCGAAAAAGCGAAGAAAATGGCTGCTTAATTTTGATTTAATTCTGTGAACAAGAACGATAGTAAATGCGCTTGTTCGCAGAATTTTTCAAATATGATGCAGTGCGTTTTTTGAACCTTTGACGAATCAGAAAGTTTGAATATGGCACACACTATTCACGTTGACGTAGTTTCTGCGGAAGAGTTGATCTTCTCAGGTGAAGCTGAGTTCGTTGCGTTGCCGGGTGAATCAGGTGAATTGGGTATCTATCCAAAACACACTCCTTTGATCACTCGCATCAAGCCGGGCGCGGTGCGCATCAAGATTGCTGGCCAAGCAGAAGACGAACTCGTCTTTGTCGCTGGTGGCATTCTTGAGGTGCAACCTAATACAGTGACTGTTCTGGCCGATACCGCTATTCGCGGTCGCGATCTGGACGAAGCCAAAGCCGAAGAAGCCAAGAAAAAGGCAGAAGAAGCTCTGGTGAATCGCGATTCCAAAATTGACTACGCGCAAGCGCAGGCAGAATTGGCGGTAGCGATAGCACAATTAGCAGCAATCGCGAAACTGCGTGTAAAACGGTAATTTCGCAAGATACTCTGCTGTACGATCTGTACTGGCAGTAAAATAAAAGGCGGCTTAGGCTGCCTTTTATTTTTTGTTCAGACTGAACAAGTGATCAAGTGACATGCCCCAATTGAGGAGATCAATATGCGCGACTATTACATAGAGCATTTACTGAAAACGGCCAAAACCATCGCCGTCGTTGGTCTCTCGCCTAAAGTGGCACGAGCCAGCTATGAAGTGGCCGAGTATATGCAAAATAACGGCTACCGCATTCTCGCCATCAACCCAAGTCGGGCCGGAAGCGTTATTCTGGGTGAGCACTGTTATGCCAGTCTCGCAGAAGCCGTTTTGGCCACCGGTTTAAAAATCGATATCGTTAATTGTTTTAGAAAATCAGCAGACATCCCGCCTATCGTCGATGAGGCGATTGCTATAGGTGCAAACTGTGTCTGGATGCAATTGGATATCGTCAACGAAGCCGCCGCCGAACTGGCAGAACAGGCTGGCCTACATGTGATTATGGATAAATGCCTGAAGATAGAACACGCCACGCGCGCCGCCAGCAAACATTAATCAGAGCTAAGGGTATCTATGAGTATCAGCACTCAGTATCGTTGTCAGCTGCCATTAAAACTAAAAGATGAGGATGCCTCGGTCCGGCCAATTACAAAAAAAGCAGACGTGAAAACCGATGTAAAATCCGACCAAAAGCAGATCGATAAATTAAACACCATCGGCCTGGCCGAAAAGATTTCCGACTATCAAAATATTTTGTACGCGCAAAAGCAGCACAAATTACTGATCGTTTTGCAGGGCATGGATACCTCCGGAAAAGACGGTACCGTGCGTGGGGTGTTTGGCCAGATTAATCCACTTGGCGCGCGCACGGTCGCCTTTAAAGCACCGAGCAAGGTAGAAAAGGAACACGATTATCTATGGCGTGTTCATCAAGAAGTGCCGGGCAAGGGCGAGATCACCATCTTCAATCGCAGCCATTACGAAGACGTGCTGATCACACGTGTCCACGACTGGATAGATCAAAAAGAATGTAAGCGTCGATATCAACAAATATGCGATTTTGAGCGCATGTTAGCGGAAACTGGCACGACAATCCTGAAGTTCTTTTTGCACATTTCAAAAGACGAACAAAAACAAAGATTGGAAGAGCGCTTAGCTGATCCGGATAAGCATTGGAAATTTGATCCACAAGATTTGCTAGAACGCGAATACTGGGGCGGCTACCAGCAGGCATATTCCGACGCAATCACAGCCAGCGACGCCGAGTATGCGCCTTGGTATATTATTCCATCAGATTCGAAAACGCAGCGTAACCTGGCGATCGCCCAAATTGTGAATGAAAAATTGCAAGCTATGAAATTAACTTTTCCACCTGGCAATCCCGAGTACAGCAAAATCAAGGTGATTTAAGCAGCGATGCTGATCAATTCATTTTTGCTCAAAATTTGAGCAAAAATGAAAATTGAAAACTTACTTATACACAATGTAAAAAATAAAACTCAGATGCTGATAAGACCACTTTTTTATTAAATACTTTATAAATTGTTTAAAATCAATTACTTATAATCGTATCTTAAATAGAAATGTCGATATTTTATTAAAAAAGTTAAATCTGATAAAACTATCCACAAAGTTATCCACAGCTAAATTGTTATTCAATTGTCGCTCAGTTATCTTGTGACGCAAGCAAATTGCGCCAGATCATATGCGAGGTCTGTAGCCATAGGCGATAATGTCGCTTTGCTGATTGCACTAATTATTTAGATCTTCCGAAAGTTTTTATGTCCTCACCTTTTGCGCCACTCAAGAACGATACATTCCTGAAAGCTTTGCTACGCCAGGAAACCGATTACACCCCTTTATGGCTTATGCGTCAGGCCGGCCGTTATTTGCCTGAATATCGCGCAACGCGTAAAGGTGCAGGTTCGTTTTTAAGCCTCGCTAAGAATCCCGATTTTGCCACGGAGGTCACAATACAACCGCTAGACAGATTTGCGCTTGATGCCGCGATCTTGTTTTCCGATATTTTGACGGTGCCAGATGCGATGGGATTGGGGCTGTATTTTGAAGAAGGTGAGGGGCCGAAATTTGAGCGTCCGCTCAAGGATGAAAAAGATGTGATGGCTTTGAAAGTGCCGGAGCCTGGTAGTTTGCAATATGTGTTCGATGCCGTCACACAAATCCGCCATACGCTGAATGGTCGCGTGCCATTGATAGGCTTCGCAGGTAGCCCGTGGACGCTGGCCTGTTACATGGTAGAAGGCCAGGGTTCACGCGATTTCCATACGGTCAAGAGCATGATGTACAAGCGCCCGGATCTGATGGAACACATCCTGCGTACCAATGCCGATGCAGTTGCCGCGTATCTGAATGCCCAGATCGACGCTGGCGCTCAGGCTTTGATGATTTTTGATAGCTGGGGCGGAGCCTTGGCAGATGGCGCGTATCAGCGTTTCTCGCTGCGCTATATGCAAGACGTGGTGAATCAATTGCAGCGTGAAAAAGACGGCGTACGGATTCCTGTGATCGTCTTCACCAAAGGTGGCGGACTCTGGCTGGAGCAGCTGGCGGATATAGGCGCAGATGCCTTGGGTCTGGATTGGACCATGAATTTAGCTCAGGCGCGCGCGCGCGTTGGGCATAAGGTCGCCTTACAGGGCAACCTTGATCCGGCCGTACTGTTTGCCGATCCGGCACAAATCCGCGAACAAGTGACAGCTGCATTGCAGTCATACGGCAAACCAACAGCGGGTCAGGGCCATGTGTTTAATTTGGGGCACGGTATCTCGCAATTTACCCCGCCAGATGCAGTCACGGTGTTGGTTGAAACGGTGCATGAAGTCAGCCGCAAGATGCGCCAAAATTGAGCAAAGATCAGAATAAAATAGAGCAATAAACTTAAGAAAAAATTATTAATACATTGCAATGCTTTGGTTGACCCTGCAAATACGTCATGGTGCAACGCAAAACGTAATGCTGGCGCGCCTTACCGAGCATAAAGACTCGGAAAGGCACAAAAATACAAGCAATAAGTATTTGTAATCTATGCACCATTAAGTTAGTTATGCACAAAATTAAGAAAACAAAATCAATCGAGAAAATTTATTTTCATAAAGTTGTCCAGTTTTGCAAGTCATTGTTTTTAAACGGTTTGTTTCGCTGCATGTAGAATGAGCAATCTGTCGAAACCCGCATAAAGACTAGCGCAAAGGCCTGTCAATAGAGAGTTCTCCACAAAGTTATCCACAGGAATTGTGGATATGTCAAAAAGGCCTTATGAAACCGCAGGTTAGCGCATTACTTCAAGAGTTACATTAAGTTCGTGGAACAATTCATCCTTAAAATCGCACTTGACACACCACTCGATACCACTTTCGACTATCGTTGGACGCCCATTGCCTCAGGGCAATCTGAAGACCCGCTAAACCCTGTCCTGGTCGACACGCTCAAACCGCAAATCGGGCAATTGGCTCTAGTCCCGTTTGGCCGGCAAGAATTGATGGGCTTGATCGTTGGAATCAGCCAGCATACCGATGTGCCAGCAGCCAAGCTCAAAGACGTCATTGAGGTGCGACAGCAAATGCTGCCGCTAAACCAACAGTGGATAGCGCTATGCGAATTTGCCGCCGACTATTACCAGCGTCCTTTGGGTGAAGTGGCGGTACCGGCCTTGCCGCGCAATTTGCGCGCGGGCAAGGCTACCTCTTTAGAACGGAATCTGAAGAAGCTGGCAAAACTGCATCCCGCGCTTGACGCTAGCCCAAGTCCGGAACCTGCGCTCAATCCGGCTCAACAAGCGGCAGTTGATGCCATCGCCGGTGCGCGAGGCTTTGCCCCGCATTTACTCTACGGTGTCACTGGCAGCGGTAAAACCGAAGTGTACTTGCAAGCAGCGGCGCGCATACTCGCGCAATCAAGCGAAGCCCAGATCCTGATCCTGGTGCCAGAAATCAACCTGACGCCGCAACTTGAGAATAATCTGCGTCAGCGTTTTTCCGGCATTCAGATCGCGACTCTGCATAGCGGCATGGCAGAAGGCGAGCGCTTATTGCATTGGCTATCGGCGCACCATGGTCAGGCGCGCATTATCCTCGGAACGCGTTTGGCGATTCTCGCTTCCTTGCCGCATCTTAAAATGATCGTCATCGATGAAGAGCACGATCCTTCTTATAAACAACAGGAAGGCTTGCGTTATTCGGCGCGGGATCTGGCGGTCTGGCGCGCCCATCAGCTCGGTATTCCGGTAGTGCTGGGTTCCGCCACGCCTTCCTTAGAGACCTGGCAACACAGTA
>JANYFV010000482.1 GCA_025359635.1 Undibacterium sp.
ACCTCTTGCTGAGGCCTCGGCCTCAGCGGTGACGCGCGCCTTGCCATCCCGCGTTTTGCTTTGAACGCATCTCCCAAATCATATGTCAACACGCCCTAGCTAAAACTTACTCAGGAAATACCTGCGCAGTGGTTTGCACCGTCAGCGTACGGCCACCTGGCACTGACATATTCGCCCAGACCCAATTGTGATGCTCGATGATGGCGGCCGCTTTCATATGCGGCCGGTCACCAGTGGTGTGTGCATCACTTAAGACGACGACATTAAAGCCATGTGAAGGGGTAGCGCGCACGGTGCTATCTACGCAAAATTCTGTCGCCAATCCACAGATAAGCAGAGTGCTAGTGCTGTTGGCCTTGAGTTGTGCTAGCAAGCTGGTATCGGCAAAAGAATCGCAGGCAGTTTTATTGACTTTGCCATCACCCTCGACAACAATTAATTCTGCGTCGATTTGCCACTCATCCGAATTTTCGATACAGTCGGCATCGCAGTGCCGCACAAAAATTACTTGTCCGCCTTCGGCACGGGTGCGCTGCGCGGCGTGGTTAATACGGGCGATGACGCCAGCTTTATCCAGACGTGGTGTGTCGCGATTCAGCCAGGCGTTTTGCATATCGACTACGAGTAAAGTGTTCATGTTTGCGTGATGGAATTTTAGAAAACGTCAGTGTAACAAAAGCACTGAGTCTCCGTTTGACTCCAGATCAGCCAGCTTCCTTAGATGGAAACTCGTCACTCACAGACGGATATTCGTCACAGCATTTCCAACTGGAAGACCTTCAATTGCATAATTGTCGCTCACCTTTTGGAGTCACTCATGAAAAGAATCATTACTCAATTTCCTTATCTTAGTATGGAACATAGCTTAATCATCTTCCGCTTCACACTTGCCGTTCTATTTATGGCGCATGCCGTGATGCGCTTTTTTGAGCCACATTATTTCCACGATTTTGGTGATTTTCTCGCCCAGCGCAGCGTGCCTTTTGCGCATGCCGTTCCGTATATCGCAACGGCAATTGAAATGGTTGGCGGTGTGTGTTTAATTTTCAATCAATTTGCCCGTTGGGTTGCACTCGGGTTCTTTGGAATTAGTGCTGGTGGCATTATTATCATTCATGCGCGATACGGTTGGTTTAACGGCGAATGGGGTGAAGGCGGTTGTGAATATAGTGTCGCCTTGTGCGTGATGAGTTTGCTGATAGCCGCAATCGATAGAGACAAACAAAAGGCCAACGCTCTGGCTTCGTCACATAGTTCGACCAGTTCAGCTGGTGCGCAATTCGCCACCATGGCACAACAGCATTAATCCACGGGCATGCGCGCCATCGATCAAGAACGGATTATCGCTGGAACTATTTTCTAGCGAATTGATCAATGCTGGTAGCAATCATTTTATTTTTTGGAGTCTATATGGATCAACAACAACGGCTAAGTAAAATCAGCGTCGCCTTACATTGGATAGTGGCACTCGCCATGATCAGTTTGTGTGCAGTAGGATTAGTGATGACTGAGAACGAGGTATGGTTTTTGTACCCCATACACAAATCGATAGGGATATTAATTTTTGCCGTGATAATAGTACGCGTCGTATGGCGCCTGTGCCAGGGTTGGCCGCAAACGATACGAAAATATGCACAATACGAGCAGATTCTGGCGAAATTGGTGCATTGGGTTCTCCTCATCTCGACTGTCCTGATGCCAGTCAGTGGTATCTTGATGTCGGGTGTCGGTGGCCATGGAATTGCGATATTTGGCTGGGAACTATTGGCGCCACATCACTCAAGCGCCACGCCAGATCAGGCCCTGCCGTATAACGAATTTTGGGCAGGCGTGGGGGAATCTGGACATACAATAATTGGCTATGTTCTGATTGCCACTATTGTCTTGCACGTAGCCGGCGCGCTCAAACACCACGTGATCGATCGTGATGCGACACTTAAAAGAATGCTAGGCCAGAATATCAGCGGTCAATAATTCCCTAAAAGCGCACCTCAATTGAGGCCTCTGTTACGCCGCAAACAAGGCACGCACTCGCTCAATATGACGTTCGCTGACGGCCACTTCAACTCCGCAGACTAGTGTAAGAGTATACATGCCATCTCCGACCACCCTGAGGTGCTGGAATTGATCGATACGCACCAGGACAGTTCGGTGCACGCGGATAAAGTCTTGTGGATTGATGAGTTTTTCCAGGGCGCTCAGTGTCATACGATGTAACACCACGCGCTTAGTCAAATGTAATTCCACATAATTGCTCGCACTTGACATCCACAAAACCTCGGCGATGGGTATGCATTCCATTTCACCGACTGAACGGGCTACGATTTGTTGCAGGTAGTTGCTGCCGCTGCTGCTATTGTCACGTGCCAGGTCTTCACTGTTGACGTAGCTACTCAAGACTTTGGCATAGCCGCGTCTTTGCTTAAGAATTTCATCGGCGCGGCTAAGCGCTTGGGTAAAGCGCGCGAGGTTAACTGGTTTTAATAAATAATCCAGAGCATGTACTTCAAAGGCCTCAATAGCATGCGCATTGTAAGCCGTGACAAAAATAATCAAGGGTGGATTATCGAGAATGCTTAAGCTGCGCGCGAGGCTGATGCCATTTTCTCTGGGCATTTGTATATCCAGAAAAATGACATCGACTTCATGCGAATTTATGAATTCACGAGCAGCTGCTACATTGCTAAATTCACCGAGTATTGTCCAATTTTTTTGTGCCGACAACGCGTAGCGCAGCATGATACGGCCAGGCTCTTCATCATCGACAATGATGGCTCGATAAGTAAGGAATTTTCTTGGCTTGTGATCAGTAATCATAGTATCCGCTAGCGATCAAAATTTAAGGGCATCAGCAACTCAAGCTGAAAGCGGCGGTTGACTACACTGGTGTGCAAAGTGGCTTTAGCGCCATACGCCAGATGCAAACGTGCCTGTGTATTGCGCAAACCCAGGCCAGCACCGGGGTTGCCGCTTGCCTCGCCTTCAGGGTAATGCAGAGGATTGCTCATTAGGATGCGCAAATAAGATTTTTGCCGGCTAAAAGTTAACAAAATATCGCTGGCTTCTTGATGGCAATCCAAATCATGGCGCAGCGCGTTCTCAACGAGTGGTTGCAACAGCAAAGGTGGGCAATCCACATCACCAATGTGCTCATCCACACCCTCTATTGTCACCTGCAGGCGAGCTCCATAGCGCAGTTTTTGTAAGGCGAGATAGTCTTGCACAAAGGCTAGTTCTTCCGATAATTTGACGCTGTTTTTCTCGCTGGCGCTTAAAGCATAGCGCAATAATTCGCTCAGGCTGCTAATGCCATTGAGCGCATTCTCTTTGTTGTCGGTCAGGACTAAAGCGCTAATCGCATTGAGTGCATTAAACATGAAATGCGGTTCAAGCTGGGCGCGCAAGGCGAACTGTCTTTGCTCCTCCAGCTGCAAACGCAGACTCAGATTGTCAGCGCGTTGTTGTTCCGAAGCCCTATTGTTTGCCTGGCTGCGTTGCCAGATTTTGATGATAAGCACGGCAAAAAAAACTGCCGTAATACTGGATAAACGTAATAAAGAAGAATATCGGTCTATCAGCAAAATCTGCGTCTGGATCGCATCCCAGCTCACAATTTGATCGGCCTCAGCGAGGAAAAGTTTAACGACGAAAAATAATTGCAGTGGCAAGAAAAAAAGCAGCATTAAGGCATAGCTTAAGACAATGTTTCTGACACTGCCTGTCGCTCTTGGCCAACGTGAAAAAGCAGCATAGATCACGAAGCTAAGCAAGGCGAGCGCAATGGCGCTTCGGCCCCATTCTTTGAACACTTCCCAATAATCAGGCTGCAGGCCAGAACGTAAATCATCATTAAGAGAAGTCAATGCGCCGATCGCACTAAAGGCCAGCCACGCCAAACCATTCAGCGCAAAAATCCGCAGCAACTTTTGCCAGAAAACCAAGTTCCAACTAGGCAAGATGGATGTTTTTTCAGAGTTGATTTCCATGAATAGCAGTATAGCAGTGGCGTTTGCAACTCGGTCGAAGCGCTCGATGACTTCATCACGGTGTGTCGGAGATTCATCCCTCTATCCGCAAAACCACCTGGCAGATAGAAAATCAAACCCTTACCTTTGCGAGATTTCCGACTAAGCGGATCAAGAAAATTCTCTATTAGCTTAGGTTGAAATCAAAGTCTATATTTATCTATTACCCAGCGCACACAAAGTGTCGATATTATCGTGATACCCTGAGCGCTTCAGTGATTTAAAGCACAAGCAAACTGACAATCCTTCACTCCAAAAGAAAGAAAATAAAATGAATAGCGCAAAATTGATAGGAATCGTGTTAATAGTTGCCGGTACGCTGGGGTTACTCTACGGCGGTTTCAGTTACACCAAGGATACGACTGCAGTAAAACTGGGGCCGATAGAATTGTCGGTGAAAGAGAAAGAGACCTTCAATGTGCCGGTTTGGGCGGGGGTAGGTGCCATCGTCATCGGTGGTCTGTTGCTACTTGTCGGTGGCAAGAAGGGCTAAGCTTTAAAACCATGGCGCTAGCCATCACCAGGACGTGAGAACGGCCTCGTGACTGATTTCCAATTGGCGACGGCGCCGCAACCCCAAGAGGTAATTGATGAATTGGCTGATACTTGTGACCGCCGGACTATTCGAAATCATCTGGGCGATAGGGATTAAATACACCGAAGGTTTCACACGATTATGGCCATCGGTCGGCACCTTGGCCGCCATGACCGTTAGCGTCATCTTGCTTGGCATCGCGATGAAATCTCTGCCGGTCGGCACTGCATATGCGGTGTGGGTCGGGGTCGGCGCTGTCGGTACGGCGATTTTCGGCATCATTCTTTTTGGCGAGTCGGCCAGCGCCATGCGCTTGTTCAGTCTTGGGCTAATAGTAGCGGGCATCGTGGGGCTTAAATTGGCCACGCCGACTTGATTGCGATGCTTGCAAACAGTGGGCAGATTCAAGCCCGAAGTGCAACGTCGTGTTGATGTGATTTTAAGCGGCCCATCAATTTTTCGTGTGGTGTTTAGAAATTAAGATTTCCCTCTAATACCAATGCCACGTAATTTTCCGACGATGCCAGTCGGAAAAAAATACACGGACAAAACAAAAAGCACGCCCAGCCAGAGCATCCAGCGATCTGGGTGCAGGGCTTGCGCCAGCAGCGGTACGCCGACCAGCGCGCCAGAGGCTTGCGCCATCAGGCTCTTCAGATAATTTTGCGCAATGATGAACAAGACCGAACCGACTACCGCACCGTACATGGTGCCCATGCCGCCGATCACCACGATCAGCAAAATGTCGGTCATCACGTCAAAACTGAGCATAGTTTTTGGGCCAACATAACGCAACCACAAGGCCATCAGGCCGCCTGCCAATGCGGCGATTAAGGCGGCAAGGCAGTTGGCCAAGACGCGATATAACACGGTGCGATAACCCAAGGCTTCGGCGCGAAACTCGTTCTCGCGTATCGCCTGCAAGACCCGGCCGAACGGTGAATTAACTACCCGTAACATGAAGAGAAATAAGATCACACTGCTGAAAAAGACGATGTAATAAGTAATGACTTTCCCGTCCACTACGCGGCCAAATATTTCTGTCTCGAACAAACGAAACGCCGGTGACAACAGTGCCGGCACACTAAAAGTTTTTCCGTCTTCGCCCCCCGTCAGATCGGATAATTGCGAGGCTAGCACAGCGAACGAAGACGCTACCGCCAGCGTGATCATCGAATAGAAAATCGCCCGCACGCGCAAAGCAAACAAGCCGACGATCAGAGCCAATACCACGGTCAGCAATAAGGCAGCAAGCAGGCCGGCAAACGCCACCCACCAGTAGGGACCGTTATCAGAAAGCGATAAGCCAATGCCATAGGCGCCGATGCCAAAAAACATGGTATGGGCAAACGAGACGATGCCGGTGTAACCGAGCAGCAAGTCATACGATGCGACCAAAATAACGTAGACACAAATCGTGGCAGCGGTACTCAAGGGACGTGCACCGCTAGTAATAAAAGGTGTCAGCGCTAACCCCAGAAAAATGAATACCAGCAAGGCGCTGAGCGGGCGACTGCGCGGCATGTCGTCAGAGAAGAGCGATTTTACTAAATGAGGTAAAAATTGTTTTTGCATCATATTTCCTAGTGACGACCGTTGGAGAAGAGACCGGCAGGACGCCATAATAAAATTGTGATCATGAGTAAAATATTCGAGACCAACGCCAGTTTCGGTGCCAAAAAACCTGCGTAGTTGGTTACTAGGGCCATCAGCAAAGCGCCGATAAAACAGCCGCCGACCGAACCCAGACCGCCAATAATGACGACGATGAAGACCATCACCATGATCTCGCCCCCCATGGCCGCGGTCAGGGTTTCTTTGTACAAGCCCCACATCACGCCACCCAGACCGGCCAGCGCAGAACCGGCGGCAAACACGGCGACAAACAGGCGGCGGATTCGATAGCCAAGCGCCTCTACCATCTCGCCGTTTTCGACCCCGGCGCGTATCAAGAGACCGAGCTTGGTACGATTCAGTATCAAAAACATGCTGACAAAAACGACGATGCCGACCACCACCGCGATCAGGCGATATTTTTCTATTGCCGCATCACCGAGCATGATCGCGCCGCGAAAACTGGCGGGCAGTGGCAAGGGGATTTGTTCTGCACCCCAGATCACATTGATCATCTGTTCCGCCACGATCATGCCGCCCATGGTGATCAGAATTTGCTTCAGGTGCTGGCCATACACCGGCATGATAATCACGCGCTCAAACGCCCAACCGAGCAGACCGGTCACCAGCATCGCCAGCAACATCGCCAGACCCAGTACGCCGAGATTGATCAGTAAAGAATCCATTTCCAGCCAACCTTTCAACGGCAACAACACCAACGTGGCAGTAAATGCACCCACCGAGACAAAAGCGCCATGGCCAAAATTGAGCACATCCATCAAACCAAATACCAGCGTGAGACCGCTGGCCATGATGAAGATCATCATGCCCATCGCCAGACCGGCAATGGTCAGCGTGAGCCAGGTCGGGAAGCTGCCGACCAACGGCAACATCAGCAGCGCCAGTACGGGCACCAGCAACAGCGGTGCGATATCGCGTGGCGTGCTGGGTAGGCTTTCTTGTGCTGCTGGCTGTGTAATAGTAATAGTAGATTCACTCATGTTTTTTCAGACTCTTCAATTTTCATCATTTTGCTAAGTTCCGTTGCTACTTTACGATTGCCGGCCTGTGGTAGACCAGCAGCTCACAAGCGGAATTCTTCATTCAAAAGCAGCTACAACATCAACCTCAACTTCAAATAAACTTCAATTCACGTCATTCCCGCGCAGGCGGGAATCCAGTTCGTCCATTTCGCGCAGCGTTCATTTAAGATGGCTCAATTCCCTTGCCGCTTTTCGATTGCCGGCCGGTGGTAGCCCGGCAGCTACTTACTTTTCTTGCTTCGCCAAGAAAATGTAAGCAAAAGAAGGCGACCGCATTCGCTGCCCTTCGGGTTCCCGCTTGTGCAAGTCAAAAAATGGGAAAATCCGAAACTCGCCTGCGGCTCAAACATCGGCT
>JANYFV010000518.1 GCA_025359635.1 Undibacterium sp.
TTGTTACCGCAAGTGTATGTGTCAAAGTTGCCAAATGTTCTGACATGGGGCCGCTTCTTAGTCCGGCAATAGTGGTTGTTCCTGGTGCTTTGCCTAACCCAACGGTCGCGAAGATTTTCTATATTGTTACTGATTCTCCGGTCGCAACCGCGGGTACAACAGCCACATGTAGTGCAGTTTATGGTGACGGTAGTGTCGCAGGTGTTCCATTTACCTATACTGCAACGGGCACCTAAACGCCTGAAGTTTTTTGAGTTCTTATGCTGCGAATATCTCGATATTCGCAGCATATTTGTAAGTGCTGTAGTGTTGCGAAACAAAAAGTTCAGCCACAAATTTTGATGTCATAGAGTCTTTTCTATTGCCATTGGAAAGCGATCAGGGTGTTTCAATTTGAATTGGCAGATGTGAATAAGTAGTTCTGTGCAATTTGTATTTTTATCGGCAGGCGCTCTGTTATGCCAAGAAAAAAACCTCTCTTAACTACCACATCATCTGGTTTTACGATCATCGAGTTGGTCATGGTAATGGTATTGGCGGGGATTTTGGCAGTCGCAATCATCCCTCGATTCGCCAAAAAAAGTGCCTTTGATGAACGCGGTTTTTTCGACCAAAGCATAGACATGGTGCGTTACGCACAAAAAGTGGCGATTGCACAACGCAGAGATGTTTTTGTTAACGTGAGTACTAATACCATTTGCTTGACGTACGTTGCTGATGCTAATTGCACGAGTGCTACAGCGGCAAATCAAGTGATCAGTCCAGCTGATCAGCTATGGTTTAAACGAGATGCAACTACAGCAAAGCAAGCAGGCGGTGCATTTGTCGCGCCAGTTTCATTTTCGTTTTCGTTTAGTGCGCTTGGAAGACCAAGTGCGGCTACCGTCATCAGCGTAACCTCAACAGCTCCAACGCAAACCATCACGGTAGAAGCCGAGACTGGCTATGTTCATTAATCGCCTGGGCCATTACAAAACGGAACAGCGCGGAATTTCGCTGGTTGAATTGATCATGTTCATCGTGATCGTCAGCCTTGCGATCGTTGGTATTTTGTCGGTCATGAATGTCACAAGCAAAGCCAGCGCAGACCCTATGCAACGCAAACAGGCGATGGCAATTGCAGAGTCTTTGCTAGAAGAAATTGAGTTACAGGCATTTACTTTTTGCGATCCAGATGATGCCACAGCCCTGACTGCGACGGCGGCAATCGTTGGCCCGGGTGGTTGTACCGGTCCGATACAAGGCTTAGGCGCGGTTGGCGAGACGCGATACGCTGATCCACGTTTTGATAACGTCGGCGATTATCATGGCTTTAGTATGCCGACAGGAATTAACGATATACAGAATACGCCAGTCGCGGGGCTTAGCAACTTTGCAGCTAATGTCAACATGGTGCAAGATGGTGCAACGTTTGGGCTCGCTGCCGCTGAAGTCATACGAATTGATGTGCGGGTGAATTCCGGGCCGACCGATATTACCTTGACAGGTTATCGCTTTCGTTATGCGCCAAGGTCGGCACCATGAAAAAATTCGCACAAAGCCAATTGGGTTTTACACTGATCGAAGCGATCATGGTGATGACTATTACGGCTGTGCTGGCAGCTGGCGTGGCGGTGTTTTTGCGTAAACCCATCGATGGCTATATTGATCTGGCGCGTCGTACTGAACTAAGCGACATTGCCGATACTGCCGTGCGGCGTATCGCCCGCGATTTGCATTTGGCATTACCTAATAGTGTCAGGGTCGTGCCTGCCGATACTGCGTGTCTTGAGTTTATTCCGACCGTCAATGGCGGGCGTTATCGCGCTGACGTTGGCACCCTCGGAGCCGGCAACGTGTTTGATACTTCGGCAGCATTAAGTAAGTTTGATGTGTTCGGGCCCTTGAGTGCAGCGCCAGTTGCACTTGACCGGATTGTTGTTTTTAACCTCGGAATCCCCGGTGCAGACGTCTATGCCGGCGATAATATCGCGACAGTAGGGGTTGGAACCACAAATGCTTTGATCAATTTAAGTCCAAACTTTCAATTTCCGTTTACTTCACCCGGTAGCCGTTTTCATGTGATTTCGAAAGACGAGCAGTCAGTGTTTTATGTTTGTACTGGCATAGGAACCGTCGGTGGTAACGGGACAGGGACATTGTTTCGCATGAATCGTGCGATTACTGCGACTGCGCCAGCAGCTTGTCCAGCGATCCCAGCAAACACGCCGATACTCGCGCAAAATCTTAGCACCTGCCAATTTGTGTACGCGAACAGCGTTAGCGCAGCAACAGAACGCAGTGGATTAGTTTCCATGCGTCTTGGGGTTACCAAGCAAAATGAGACGGTAAGCCTTTACCATGAGGTACATATCAATAATGTTCCGTGATCACATCTCAACTAGAGTCTTGATGGCCTCTACTCCGAGGGGTTTCTCGTTGGTGTCGGCAATATTTTTGCTGGTGATTTTGTCGGCGCTCGGGGTATTTATGCTGTCGATTTCGACGATGCAGCAAACTACTTCAACCCAAGACATGCAAGGCAGCCACGCCTATCAGGCGGCCAAAACAGGATTGGAATGGGGCGCCTATCAGATTATGAACCCCGAAAACAATAATCCTCCAACAGGAGGCGTTGCACGCTATGTATGTGGTGCCGCTAAAGTTTTTGTGCCTGCTACTGCGTCTTCGTTAGGTGGTAGTTTGAGCGCGTTTACAGTGACGGTTGATTGTAGTAGTGCAGATTTTGTCGAGGGCGGGAATAATGTCAGAGTTTACCAATTGACCTCGACCGCTAGTTTTGGTTTTGCGGGAAGCACGAGTTACATTGAACGCAGACTCACTGCCAGCATTAATACCTGTCGCACTACGGTAAACATATCACCGTGTTAAGAGCGTGCCAATTATGCAAACGCCAAATGAAAGAAGCGAAAAGTATGGACCACTCTCAAATTAACATTAGAAGTGTCTCGCGAGTATTTTTCAGCGCGCTCGTCGCGCTACTGTTGCTGATGACGGCAGAGCGTGCTGCCATGTCCGCCACCATAGAACTTAATAGTACTGGCGGCACAACTGGCACTAATGGACTGCATTTTTACATCGATGATACCTCTAAAATTCAGGTGAGACGATTGAATAATACGGGGCAAGTGTATCTCTCCACCGCCACTCCGCCGAGCAATAGTTTGGATAATGGCGTGTTTTTACGCGCCAATGGTACGGTGTATGGACCCTCGCATACGGTGACCACTTTTGCGCCGACCGCTTACAGTACTACCTCGATCACCGCCACTTCACCAGCAAATCCCTCATCTTCGGGTGTTCAGCAGACGGTGACGAATGCCTTGGGCGTGACCAGCGGGCCGCAAATTTCGATTGTGTGGAAATACACCACACCGCTCGATTTTTTGACAGCAGACGTGACGCTGACCATTCCTGTTGGCTATGCGGTCAGCGCCGCCAATCCTGTGCGCTATTACCATGTATTCGATACCTTTTTAGGCGGTAGTGACAAGGGCTGCGGCGTGAATGTGGTCGGCCCGCCGCGCATTGTGGGAACCTATTCTTCCATTGCTGGCGCTTGCCCGACCAGCACATCCTTGCCCGCTTCCGGCACAGTCGTGGAATCGTTTCGGGAAAGAAGCGGCACGTTTAGCAATTATTGCGCGAATGTGTGGAGTTCGTTTTTCACCAACGGCGCGCCCAATTGTTCGGTACTGCAAGCGGCCGTGATGAGCAATACGATTACCACCACTGAGATAGATACAGGTATTGGCATCGAATACGACTTTACTGCACCTGGCACCTATACTTTTAGTTATGATTTCGTCATTGGAACAACCATCGTTCCAGCCTATGATCATCTTGAAATTCAACATGATGGCGCTGCGACTTTGTGCCCAGAAAATGTCACCGTTTTGGCGTGTACTTCGACAACCGTCCCGTGCCCCGCCGGTTCAGCGGTCAATACAGGTACGCTAACCGGAAATCTGACAATCA
>JANYFV010000529.1 GCA_025359635.1 Undibacterium sp.
AGAACGCCGTGAAGACGCAAATATGGATCGCGGTCTGTACTTACGTTCTTATCGCTATCGTCAAAAAACGTTTGCATTTGCCTCACAGCCTTTACGAAATTCTACAAATCCTGAGTCTCACCATGTTTGAAACAACACCAATAAATCAACTACTTACGCCGCCATCGGAAAATCTCGATGACGAAAATCAACCTAAACAGATGTCTCTCCTATGAGAAACGTTGGGACACTAGTGATTTTTCATGAATTATTAAGTTAACAATGAACCAACTCAAGGAAGCGCAGTTTGCAAAGATGTTTTTTAATTGTGCATTGGCTCAGCGCTACTTAGCTGATGAAATGAGTAGATTGACACTGTGCTTTCTTATGCGTCCTGCCAACCTGATCTTACTTATTGATTGAACATCGTGCTTCGCTTCTCTTCGCTCCAACCAGCCCAGGCGATGCTTGCTATTTTGCATAAGAAGCGCAAATGTAATTACGATGCGATGCACTTTGTTACAAATCGTTGCCTCTAATTTACAAACGAACATGATTAGAAATAGGTGATTTGGCCGTCGCTAGTCTAAAATGCCCGAAATGTTAGTCGTCGTGCTTTACCTTGACTGAATACTAATCTGGCCAATTGCGCAGGAATTACCAACAATAAAAAAGGAAATAAAATGAAATCACTACGAGCGATCACCTTACTATTTTGTATGACATCAACGGCGATATTAGGCGGTTGCGGCGGAAATTCGAGTTCCGGCGCATTTATTGGCGGAACTGTCGCCGGGATACCGACCGGTGCAAGCGTCATCCTGCAAAACAATGGCGTTAATAACACCGCGGTATCTGTCAATGGCGCATTCACTTTCGCAACTAAAGTGTCAAACGGATCTGCCTATAACGTTACAGTCGGCCTCAATCCAGTTGCCACAAGTTGTTTGGTCACCAATGCGTCCGGAACGGCAACTGATACAAATGTGACTAATGTCGCCGTCAATTGCATTCCTAATGTCACCCTGGGTGGATCAATTTCTGGTCTCACGAACGGCAATGTCCTTATCTTGCAGAATGGTAATGACGCAATTGCAAGTGCGAGCAATGGACTTTTTGTCTTTAACACGACAGTGCCAATTGGAGCGAACTATAACGTGGTGGTGGTAACTACACCCTCCGTTCAAAACTGCACGGTGTTAAATGGGACAGGAACGATTGCCGCTGGCAGTTCCAATATAACGAATGTACAAATCACTTGTATTTAAACCGAGATTTTTGTTACCGTTTAAATGTTGGGCTTCGCAAGCTCTGCGCCAAGCTACCAGCCAGAGCTACGCTTGCTAAGCTAGCCCTCGAGCATAAAGGAAATTTATCTTGCGGCAGGCATGATGGCTGAGAGTTGCTGCAGGATCGCATGTGCTGCTTTGATACGAGCGGGAATCGGGTAGTTCTTGTTTGCCAGCATCACAATTCCAATTTTCTTTTGCGGAACGAACGCCACATAGTTGCCGAATCCATTGGTGGATCCAGTCTTGTTGAACAAGCTTGTCCCAGTCGGCAATTGTGGCACCGTGATTTGCTTGCTGGGGTTAGGTTCCTGGATCATGGTGTAAGAGTTACCATCCAGTAGACGCTCCAGCGCGACAGGGTAAGGATATTGTTCCCATCCTAGCCCCTGCACCATCGCGCCGACCTCGAAGTAGCCGACATGGGTGCCTGTAACAGCGCGCTGCATGGTCTGGTCCAGCTGGCTGGTATCAATATTCGCTTTTACGTAGCGGATCATATCGGTGACCGTCGACTTGATACCATATGTCTCGGCAGCGAGGACGCCGGGGTTCATGCGAATGGCTTTATTCGCCTTGTCGTATCCCCACGCGTAATTGTGCATCGCAGTTTCCGGCACGCGAATATAACTGTGCTTAAGACCAAGTTTTGGAAAAATCTGTGACTCCATGGCGTCGGCAAAATCCAACTTCAAGGCGAGTGCGGTGACATACCCGAACAGGCCGAGACTGGGATTGGAATATTCGCGTTGGCTGCCGGCCGTTGCGCTGGCTTTCCATTGTTGAAAATAAGCAGTCATCTGGGCATCCGAGACTTCATCGGGAAATTGTAGCGGCAGTCCGCCCGCGGTATAGGTGCCGAGATTGAGCAGGCTTGCCTGGTCGATCGCGCGCCCCTTAAGTTGTGCCATATATTTAGCGGGATGATCATCCAAAGACAACTTGCCAATCACCTGTGCATAAGTGGCCAGCGTTGCCGTGAAAGTCTTGCTGATAGAGCCGAGCTCGAATAGCGTTGCCTCGCTGACACGTGTATTTTTTTCCCGCGAAGCGACTCCGTAGTTGAAGAAAAAATCTTGGCCATCGACAGTCACTGCGACCGCCATGCCTGGCACATCGTGCTCTGCCATCAGAGGGTGAATCGCGGTATCAACAATGGCGCGGATCTTCACGGAATCGCCGGCAGCCGAGCTTTCGAGGGATAACAAACACAAACAAATGAGGGCGATTGCAATGCTGGTAATTTTGGGCAAGCTGGTCAAGGCGAATTTTCCTTTTATAATGTGATTAAGGTCTCAAAACCGCGTCAATACCAAGCACACTAGCATCGGCGGCACCGTGCCCTGCCGCGATTAATTGATCCATTCTTTCTGCAATCGCGGGAAGCGTTACCATAGTTCGATCGCCAGAGGTTTCCAGCATGAGCCGGACATCCTTACGTGCCATGTTCAGCTCAAAACTCGGGGTGAAATTCCCTTTCGCCATATTCACACCGCGACCTGCCACCATCGCATTCAAGTCCAGCAGTCCAAGCAATTTAATCGCATCTTCGGAATCAATATCACTTGCCTGCGCTAAGGTGAGAACGTCCGCCATCACGCCGACCAGGCCAATAATCATGGCATTTCCCAGCAGTTTGTTGGCTGCAGCAAGCTCGGCACGTTCCCCCATATACTGAAGACGCCCGGTCATCTTGGCAAGAGCGGTTGCTACCGATTCGAACAGTGCTCTTGGACCTGAGGCCATCATCGAACCTTGCGCGTTGCGCGCAGCGGGCGGCCCCATAAAAACGGGACAGTGCAGATAATTTACGCCAGCCGCATTCAAGCGAGCAGAACGTGCTGCTGTGAGCGCTGGCAATGTTGTGGTGTGATCAATCAGAATTGCGTCGGGCGCGAGTGCAAGACGTGCGGCGGCTATAACTTCCTCGACTATTGCGTCGTCCTTTAACACGATGTGTACCCTTGTGGCACCTCGAACTGCGTCGGCAGGGCTTGCTGCCGCCGTCACACCAAACTGCGCAAGTGCATGAACTTTATCCATCGAACGATTCCAGGCGACGACAATATCACCTCGTTTTGCAGCCGCTTCTGCGAAAGCGCCTCCGAGCAAACCAGTACCAAGAAAAGCAATATGTGCCATGACCGTCTTCCTTTAAAATGAATCTCAATTTAACAACGTCAAAATATTCTCTAGCCCCAAATATGCTTATGCACATTCCGTCATTTTATCGCTCAATTTTATCAAGACGTATGAAATATTGCAGAACTATACTCGAATGTGAGAAACACTATTTACACAAAAAGCACCCAATAACGTCACAATTTATCATGAGGCAAGTCTATGGCTAAGCAACTTAACTTCCAGCAACGGCGACGTATTTTGCAAGGCGCTGTGTCCGCAGGTTTTTTTTCGAGCGTAAGCTTCAATGCAATCGCGAAGATTGCAAAACCTAAATTACCAGACAGTGCGAAAGCAATAGGCTTAGAGCATGTACGATTGTTGCCTTCAATTTATGCCGATTCCTTGCGCGCGAATCAAGCATATCTGTTGCGCCTTAACGCTGATCGTTTCCTTCACAATTACCATAAATTTGCAGCGTTGCCAGTGAAAGCTGAGATCTATGGCGGCTGGGAATCTGACACCATTGCCGGCGAAGGGCTCGGGCACTACCTTTCGGCCTTATCGCTCATGTATGCACAAACTGGTGAGGCAGCTTTCAAGGCGCGTGTCGACTACATTATCGACCAGCTGATTCTTGTCCAACGTGCACAAGGTGATGGCTATATCGGTGGCTTCATGCGCAAACGCATCGACGGTAAAGTGGTTGATGGAAAAGAAATTTTTACTGAAATGATCAAAGGAGATATTCGCTCCGCCGGCTTTGATTTGAACGGTTGCTGGGTGCCTTTTTATAATTGGCATAAAGTGCTGGCTGGCTTGTTCGATGCGCAGAAACTGGCAGGAAATGCAAAAGCCCTGGAGGTCGCGCTTGGCCTGGCAAACTATATTGATCGTTTCTTTGCGAATATTAATGATGAACAGTTGCAGATAATTTTGAACTGCGAACATGGCGGAATCAATGAAAGTTTTGCCGAATTATTTGCCCGCACTGGAGACAAGCATTGGTTGCAACTTGCGCAGCGCTTATATCATAAAAAAGTGTTGACGCCGCTAGAACAGGAGCGCGATGAATTGGCGAATATTCATGCCAATACGCAAATTCCCAAACTGATAGGATTGGCGCGTTTATACGAAGTGAGCGGCAGGCACAGCGATGAAAAAGCGGCACAGTTTTTTTGGCAACGCGTCACTCAACATCATAGCTATGTGATTGGTGGTCACGGTGACCGTGAATACTTTTTTGAACCTGATACAGTGGCCAAGCACCTGACTGAGCAAACTTGTGAAGCGTGTTGCAGCTACAACATGCTAAAGCTTACTCGTCACTTATATGGCTGGTCCCCGGATGCGTCCTATTTTGATTATTACGAACGTACGCATTTGAATCATATTTTGGCACATCAAAACCCTGAAACTGGCATGTTTACTTACATGACACCGTTGATGTCAGGCACTTCACGAGAGTACTCGAGTGAGGAAAATGATTTTTGGTGCTGTGTCTTATCCGGAATAGAAAGTCATGCCAAGCATGGTGACTCTATCTATTGGCAAAACGATGATACCGTTTTTGTGAATTTATATATTCCATCGCGCGTCGATTGGTTGCATACGGGCGCACAACTGGAATTGCTCACGGAATATCCATACCAAGGTGAAATAAATCTAAGAATTAAAAAACTCCAGAAAAGTCAACAATTTTGCGTCGCCTTACGGATACCCGCATGGGCGAAATCTCATCAAATTTCTGTGAATGGTAAATTGATTGATGTACCTATAGAGAAAGGCTATGCATTGTTATCTAGACGCTGGCAGGTGAAGGATCTGATCACGCTTAGCTTGCCAATGGATTTACGTTTAGAAACTGCTCAGGGTGATGCAAAAGTCGCAGCAATCCTGCGAGGGCCAATGGTGCTGGCCGCTGATCTTGGCCCTTCAGAAAAACCATTTGATGGCGCCGCACCGGCACTGGTCGGAGCGCAAATTTTATCCGCATTCACGCCGATCAAATCGAACACTACGCTATATCAAACCCAGGGGATTGGTCGGCCAGCAGATCTGAAATTTACACCGTTCTATTCCCAATACCATCGGCGTTCAGCTGTGTACTTTAACATTTACAATGACGCTGAATGGGCCGATGCCGAAGCCGGATTTAAAAAAGAACAGGCGCGATTGAAAGAATTAAGCAGCCGCGCCGTCGATACGATGTACCTCGGTGAAATGCAAGCCGAACGCGACCATCAATTGGAAGCAGATATTTCCTATCCGGTTGTATATCGTGGAAAGAATGGACGTGATGCCAGAACCGGCGGTTTCTTTAGCTTTATTATGTCTGTGAAGCCGGGGGCCTTGATTTTACAAGCGACATATTCTGGTGAAGAACGCAATCGCGATTTCACGATCACTATCGATGGTATCGAAATAGCTCACGTCGTTTTGAATGGTGATAAAGCGGGGGAATTTATCGAAGAAAATTACCCCATCCCGGAATCACTCACCAGAGACAAGAAAAAAATCTTAGTTCGATTTAATCCAACAAAAGGGCATACCGCTGGGCCTGTTTTTGGTTGTCGTTTATACACCGCACCATAAGATGAATGCGACATTTCTGAACTTAATGAAACTCGACGACTTGTTGGCTGAAAATAATATCAGGAACGCCATCTGCATAAGATCTAAGCCTTTAAAACATTGGATCGGGATGATTTAGGTGCGCTACAAGCGAAGTGATTTCCAAATGCAAAAACCCCCGATTGAGAAACTCAATCGGGGGCAATGTTATGGCGTCCCCAAGGGGATTCGAACCCCTGTACTCACCGTGAAAGGGTGATGTCCTAGGCCTCTAGACGATGGGGACAATGATCTGTCCGTGTTACTGACCTGTGCTGCTTTTTCTTTATATCTGCCACGAATTACCAACTTCGCAATCCAGCAAGACCAAGATTATATACTTATTTTCTTACACTTGGCAAGCAATTTCTGCTTTGCTTGCTGATCATATAATGAACTGGTGGAGGTGAGCGGAATCGAACCGCTGACCTCTTGCATGCCATGCAAGCGCTCTACCAACTGAGCTACACCCCCCAGAACAAGAACGAGATTATAGGGGTTCAGCCAGCTGGTGTAAAGGCTTCCCTTGCTTTTTTAAGCGCTTACCTTAGCCAAACGCTGCATCACGACATCGCGGCCAAACAATTCAACCACTGCATCGATCGATGGTGTTTGCAATTGTCCGGTAAGAAGCAAGCGCAAAGGCATGGCAAGTTGCGGCATCTTTAGCGCGTGTTTCGCCAAAACTTCTTTCAACATCTGAGACAAAGCTGCCTTGCTCCATTCGATAGTTTTGCAAGCTTCTGCGTAATCTAACAAAGCTGGCGTAACGGCTGCAGTGATGTGCTGCAGGCGCAATTCTGCGCTGGCATCCGGCTGGCGATAAAACAGCATGGCAGCTTGCGCTAGTTCAATTGTTGTATTCACGCGCTCCTTCATCAGGGCAATGACCGCAGCCAAATCGGGCGCATTCTCAAACTGAGCACCAAGAGCTTGCAGTTGTGGCCGAACCAGATTGGACAACATTTGATTGTCAGCAGCCTTGATGTAATGATTATTAATCCATGCGAGTTTTTCAGGATTAAACTGCGCCGGTGAACTGGATAAATGTGTCAGGTCGAACCAGCTACACATTTGTTCCATAGAAAAAATTTCATCATCACCATGGCTCCAGCCAAGACGCGCCAGGTAATTCAATAACGCTTCTGGCAAATAACCTTTATCCAGATAATCCATGACACTGACTGCATCACGGCGCTTGGAAAGTTTTTGACCGTCGGTACCAAGTATCATCGGCACGTGACCATAATGCGGCAAGCTTGCGCCGAGTGCGTTCAGGATATTGATCTGGCGTGGCGTGTTATTAACATGATCGTCACCCCGAATGACATGGGTAATTTGCATGTCCCAGTCATCCACCGCAACGCAAAAATTATAGGTAGGCGTGCCATCAGGCCTGGCAATAACCAAATCGTCCAATTCGCGATTATTGATGGCGATTTCACCCTTCACCACATCGAGCCAACTAACATCGCCTTCCAATGGGTTTTTGAAGCGAATGACTGGCTGTCGATCCGCTGGAACTGCTGGCAACACCTTGTTGGCGTCTGGTCTCCAGGTGCCGTCATAGCGTGGTTTTTCGCCGGCGGCACGTTGACGCTCACGCATCGCTTCGACTTCTTCTTGCGATGAATAGCAATGGTAAGCCGTGCCATCAGCCAGCATTTTTGCCAGCACTTCACGATATCTATCCATCCGCTTCATCTGATAAAACGGGCCCTCGTCATGCTGCAAACCCAGCCAGCTCATGCCATCCAAAATTGCCTGGACAGCTTCCGGTGTCGAACGTTCCAGATCTGTATCCTCGATACGTAAGACAAATGTGCCACCAAAATGACGCGCAAATGCCCAGCTAAACAAAGCGGTACGCGCACCACCTACGTGTAAATAACCAGTTGGGCTAGGTGCGAAACGGGTGCGCACAGCGATATTATTTGGGGGCATTGAAGCAGTCATCAGATGAAGCGCTTATCGCCAACGGCAAGCCGCAGGGTAAGTCGATAAAGTTAAAACCAGCATTTTACCGTCTTCAGAGAGATGATGATACCGACTCAAGCATTGCGAGAACTTCGTTCAGAATTTTATCGAGAGTAATAAATGTTCCCAATCCAATTTTCCCGGGGCTTATCTGGATGAGAAGAGGCAAATTTACAGCCACACAAACCTATGCTTTTGCCATCGATGCTAGTATTGCAGAGCCCATAAAGTTTCGCAAAATGATTAAACACATGCAAGTCAAAGCCCCACTCCCCATTCGCGACGGCGTCGCGCCCAGCTATCTTTGGCTACCAGAAGGTCGCTGGGAGAATATGCTGCACTTTTTGACCGAGCAATTTCCCGACGTGCTCGCCCGCACCTGGCTTTCACGTATGGAAAAACACGAAGTGCTCGATGCGCATGGTGCATCACTCCATCCCGAAAGCGAAGCGAAACGTGGCATGTGTATTTATTATTACCGCGAACTTGAAGATGAAACGCCGATTCCTTTTGAAGAAACTATTCTCTTCCAGCATGAACATTTATTGGTCGTGGATAAACCACATTTCTTACCTGTCACTCCAGGTGGGCGCTTTTTACACGAGACCTTATTAGTCAGATTGAAAAAGAAAACCGGTCTGGAGCACCTCAGCCCGATTCATCGCCTCGATAGAGAAACTGCAGGCGTGATACTTTTTTCATGTAAAGTGGAAAGCCGTGGAAAATATCAATCGCTGTTTCAAGAACAGGTTATAAAAAAAACCTATCACGCTTTGGCGCCCCATTTACCCAATTTACAATTTCCCCTCAACTATCAAAGTCGCATGATCAATGCGGAAAAATTTTTTGTTATGCGGGAAGAAACTGGCGCGCCCAATTCAAGCACTGTCATCGATATCATAGAGCGACGTAATGAATTGAGCCTTTATGAACTCAGGCCAACTAGCGGAAAAAAACATCAATTGCGAGTACATCTTGCCAGCCTTGGCGCTCCTATCGTGAATGACACATTCTATCCTGTTGCACACCCTTGCAAGGGTGATAATTATTCTGCGCCTTTAAAACTACTGGCAAAATCTATTGCCTTTATTGATCCGATAAGCGGAGAAAATCGCTACTTCCAGAGTGAAAGATGTCTTTAATTTCTGTCACCGCCTGCGCTAAAAAACATGCTCTCGATTCACAGCAAAATGACAAACTGGTTGACAGCGTGCCGTCATCAGAGTAATATCTTGCTCTTCGGAGTGTGGCGCAGTCCGGTAGCGCACCTGGTTTGGGACCAGGGGGTCCAAGGTTCGAATCCTTGTACTCCGACCAAATTTTAAGGATCGTCGAGTTTTACTTGGCGATCCTTTTTAATTTCATTATGAAAATTTAAGAATTTAAGAATTTGCAATGCTGACTTAAGTTCGCATAACAAGTTCTGCATCAGTTTCGGAGTGTGGCGCAGTCCGGTAGCGCACCTGGTTTGGGACCAGGGGGTCCAAGGTTCGAATCCTTGTACTCCGACCAAGTTTGAAGGGTTGTCGAGTGTAAACTTGGCAATCCTTTTTTCTTTTCCGCTTCAATTTCGCGGTCTTCGAGTTCTACTGAAACCGCGCCAGGATGCGCAGCGTTTCTCCTATCTGCACTACTTCGTGAAACACCACTTTTTTCGCTTGATCAACCGTGCTTAATTCTGGCAAGGCAAATAATCCAGCACCATCACCGAGTAATTTTGGCGCCAGATAAACCAGCAATTCATCGACACAATTTTGTGCAATCAGTGCGCCATTGAGTTTCGCACCGGCTTCAACATGCAGCTCGTTAATTTGCCTGCGACCTAGCTCCAAAAGCAGCTCTGCTAAATTCACCTTAGCCAACTCATCGGGCAAGCATAAAATTTCCACGCCTTTTCCTTGTAATAATTTCTGGCGCTCCGGATGCATATTCGCGCACACCACAAGAGCGGTGCCATCTTGCAATAGCTTTGCCTTTGGTGAGATGCGCAGATCGCTATCGACCACAACTTTCAATGGCTGCCTTGACGTATTCACACCGCGCACATTCATTTGCGGATCATCGGCAAGCACAGTGCCGATACCCGTCAAGATCGCATCAGCCCGACTGCGCCAAACATGTCCATCTTGCCTCGCCTGGTCGGCGGTAATCCATTGACTCTGTCCGTTTAGCAAGGCGGTTATGCCATCCAGGCTGGCCGCGACTTTCATGCGCACCCATGGCTTGCCGGTTTCCATGCGCTTGAAAAATCCGAGATTCAATTCTCTTGCCTGCGGCGCTAACAAGCCACATTCGACGGTTATACCTGCGTTGCGCAAGATGGCTAAACCACGTCCCGCCACTTGCGGATTTGCATCTTGTTCGGCTGCCACAACACGCGCAATACCAGCCTCCACCAAGGCATATGCGCATGGTGGCGTACGACCAAAGTGACTACACGGCTCCAGCGTGACATAGGCCGTCGCGCCATCCACGTCAAAGCCCAACTCTGCCGCGTTACGCAAAGCTTGCACTTCGGCATGCGCCTGGCCAACTGGCTGGGTCCATCCCTGGCCAATTACCTCGCCATCTTTAACGATGACACAACCAACCTTGGGATTTGGCGAAGTTGCAATCGTGGCACGGGAGGCAAGCTCCAGCGCCATCTGCATACATTGGAGATCCGCCTTCGCCTTACTTTCATCCATATTTTTTAAGTATTTTGTACAGTGATCGTCGGAAATTTGCTGCTCATGTCCTTGGCTTTCTCAGCTACTTTAATCGCCAGCTTACGCGCGATTTCTTTGTAGATCAGGGCAATTTTTCCATCCGGATCAGCCACCACAGTCGGCATACCAGAATCAGCCTGTTCACGTATCGCCATCGTCAAAGGCAAACCGCCGAGAAAATCGACTTCATATTCCGCACACATTTTTGCACCACCGCCCGCACCAAAAATTGCCTCGGCATGGCCACAATTTGAGCAGATATGGGTACTCATGTTTTCGATAATACCGAGTATCGGGATATCGACTTTCTCAAACATTTTCAAGCCCTTGCGTGCATCGAGCAAGGCTATGTCTTGCGGTGTCGTGACGATGACGGCACCGGTGACAGGGACTTTTTGTGAGAGTGTCAATTGAATATCACCGGTACCCGGCGGCATATCGATAATCAGATAATCCAGGTCGCGCCAATTGGTCTGCGACAATAATTGTGTCAACGCCTGCGTTACCATAGGGCCACGCCAAACCATAGGTTCATCCGGATCTATCATGAAACCTATACTGGTCACTTGCACGCCATGGTTTTCCATCGGCTCCATCGTAACGCCATCGGCCGATTCCGGCCGACCGGAAATGCCCATCATCATCGGTTGCGAAGGGCCATAAATATCGGCATCCAAAATCCCCACTGCAGCGCCCTCAGCGGCCAAAGCCAAAGCCAGATTGACCGCGGTGGTTGATTTGCCAACGCCGCCTTTGCCCGAAGCCACGGCAATAATATTTTTGACGTTTGGCATCAATTTAATGCCGCGCTGCACAGTATGTGCAATGATTTTCGATGACACATTAACACTAAGCTTGTCGACGCCCGCAACGCCACTTATTGCAGTGATGACACTCTGGCGTATTAATTCGAACTGGCTTTTAGCGGGGTAACCGAGTTCCACATCCAAACTGACATTAGCGCCATCAAGTTGGATGTTTTTGGCAGATTTGCTAGTAATCAGATCTTTACTGGTATTTGGGTCAATGACCAAAGATAAAGCGGCTTTTATATTTTCTAATGTGACAGTCATGCATTTCTCCGTTGAATTTTCGCCAGTCTAGCGTAAAACCACGTCCAAGCAACGTTTAGCTGCATTTTCGCTGTTAAAATACCGCTCTTGTTCCCTATTAAAAAAAGACCATCAAGATGACCCGCAAGCTGTTCGTTACTACCGCCCTGCCTTACGCCAACGCTCCCTTTCACCTCGGACATATCATGGAATACATCCAGGCCGATATCTGGGTAAGGCATCAGCGCATGTCAGGTAACGAAGTGCATTTTGTTGGCGCTGATGATGCGCATGGCGCGCCGATTATGATAGCGGCCGAAAAGGCTGGCATCACGCCGCAAGAATTTGTTGCGCAAATCGCCGCTGGTCGCAAGCAATATCTGGATGGTTTCCATATTCAATTTGATAACTGGCATTCGACTGACGGTATCGAGAATCATCAATTATCCCAAGACATTTACCGCAAATTGAAGGCGGCTGGTTTTATCACCAGCAAGACCATTGAACAGTTTTTTGATCCGGTCAAAAACATGTTCTTACCGGATCGTTACATCAAGGGTGAATGCCCGAAATGTGGTGCCAAAGATCAGTACGGCGATTCTTGCGAAGTCTGCAGCGCGGTGTACTCGCCGACTGAAGTCATCAACCCATACTCAGTATTGACTGGCGCAGTGCCGGTCATGAAATCCTCCGAACATTTTTTCTTCAAACTCTCAGATGAAAAATGTGTAGAGTTTTTACGCGGCTGGGCTTTGCAAGACAATCGCCTGCAATCGGAAGTTGCAAATAAATGCAAGGAATGGCTGGAAGGCGAAGGCGGCCTGGGCGATTGGGATATCAGCCGCGATGCGCCCTATTTTGGTATCGAAATCCCGGATCAGCCGGGCAAATACTTTTATGTCTGGCTAGACGCGCCGGTCGGTTATCTGGCTTCGCTGAAAAATTACTTCGGCAAAATCGGCCGTGACTTCGATGCGTTTATGGCAGACCCGACTACCGAGCAAATTCATTTCATCGGCAAGGACATCACTTACTTCCATACTCTATTTTGGCCTGCGATGCTGAAATTTTCTGGCTACAAAACGCCGGACAATGTGTATGCGCATGGCTTCGTCACCGTCTCAGGCGAGAAGATGTCGAAATCGCGCGGCACTGGTATCTCGCCTTTGCGCTATCTCGACATCGGCATGAACCCCGAATGGCTGCGTTATTATTTTGCCGCCAAACTCAATGCCAAGGTTGAAGATCTGGACATGAATCCGGAAGACTTCGTGGCGCGTGTGAATGCTGATTTGATCGGTAAGTATGTCAATATTGCGAGTCGTGCGGCGGGATTTATTACCAAGCGTTTTGATGGCCGCCTCGGCGCACAAGATCCGGAAGCAACAGAGTTGATGCAGTTCAGCCTTACCGCTGTGACCGAAGTAAAAGATTTTTTTGAAACGCGCGAGTTTAGCAAGGCGTTACGTAAAATCATGGAAGTGGCAGATCACGCGAATCAATACGTCGCGCAAAAAGCCCCATGGCTGATCGCTAAAGATCCAGCACGTGATGAAGAACTCCATCGTGTCTGCACTACCGCTTTAGGATTATTTAAAACTTTGTCTGTCATGCTCGCGCCGGTCTTGCCGCAGTTAACGCAAGCTGTCGGGGTTTGGCTTAACTGCAAGATTGATCACTGGGATGATGCACTGGTTCCTCTGCAAGCGAATCACGTCATCGGCGAATATGCGCATCTGATGCAGCGGGTGGATATCAAGGTTTTTGATTTGTTGTTTGATGCTCCTGTGGTGGAAGTTGCTGTTGCTGCTCCGAACAATGTTGGTTCGTCGACCTCTTTACCCCCATCCCGGCCTTCCCCCTTAAATGAGGAAGGAGAGAATGGAGGAGCGATAGAAACTCTCGCTCCTGAAATTAAAATTGATGACTTCTCCAAAATTGATCTGCGTATTGCCAAGATCGTCAACTGTGAACA
>JANYFV010000012.1 GCA_025359635.1 Undibacterium sp.
CAGAATGTTTGAGAAAAAACGGAGAATTTTAAACAATGCCTATCATTTTTCAATCAGCTCAGTTTTTGCAAACGCCCTCACCCCCAGCCCCTCTCCCGCATGCGGGAGAGGGGAGCTAAGCATGGATATTATCCATGCGCATCACGCAGTCAAACTCCCAGAAGATCTAAAAACCTGGGCGAGAGAAATGCGCAAGCAGATGCCGGATGCAGAAGTCTTGTTATGGAAACTATTACGCAATCGCAGCATCGCTGGCGCTAAGTTTAGAAGGCAGCATCCGGTAGGCAGATACATCCTGGATTTTTATTGTGATGAAAAGAAATTAGCGATAGAGTTGGATGGCAGCCAGCATGCTGATCAATGCGCATATGATCAGCAACGCGATGCGTTTTTAAATAACATGGGCATACGAGTTTTAAGATTTTGGAATAACCAGATGTTGCTTGAAACTGAGGCGGTTTTAGAGGTGATTTATCAAGCGCTAACAATTCCGCCAACAAGCTAATTTGAACCCTTCTCCCGCAGGCGGCGCAGTTGAATAAGGCGAGCAGGGATGAGGGCGGTTGGTAAATCTGAATGTTAGAAAATGACGAGAAAAAATTCACATGTTCATCAGCCTGAATCAGCTCAGTTTTTGCAAATGCCCTCACCCCCAGCCCCTCTCCCGCTCGCGGGAGAGGGGAGTTAAGCACAAATAATTATATGGACATTATTTTTCACTCCGCTGGCGCTAACCCTGAACTCTGGCAGAACGCTTTGCAGCAAGCGATGCCTGAAGCGAATATGCGTATTTGGCACGAGGGCGATACGGCGCCCGCCGATTACGCCTTGGTCTGGAAGCCACCGGCTGCAATGCTGCGCGGCCGGACTGATCTGAAGGCGATTTTCAATCTCGGTGCAGGTGTTGATGCGATCCTGCAATTGGGTGATGCGCTACCTGCTGGCGTGCCGGTCATCAGGCTTGATGATGCCGGTATGGGCGTGCAGATGGCCGAGTTTGTCGCACATGCGGTATTGCGTTATTTTCGCCGCCTGGATGACTATGCCAGGCAAAATCAGCAGCAGGTCTGGCGCTTCTTGACACCATACGAAAAGAAAGATTTCAGCATCGGTGTACTCGGTCTTGGCGTGCTCGGAAATCGGATTATTGATGCCTTGCGTGGATTTGATTTTCCACTGAATGGCTGGAGTCGCACGCAAAAAAGTGTCACCTGTGTGAACTGTTATGCCGGCCATGATCAACTCGATCAGTTTTTAAAAGCATCAAAAGTATTGGTGGTGATCTTGCCGCTGACAACAGAAACCGAAAATTTGCTGGATAGAGAAAAACTCGCCCTGCTGCCAAAAGGTGCATATCTCATTAATGTGGCGCGCGGTGCGCATTTAATTGAAAATGATTTGCTGGATTTGATCCAGGAAGGGCATATCGCCGGTGCAACGCTGGATGTTTTTCGCGAAGAGCCGCTAGCACCGACGCACCCGTTCTGGCAAGAGCCGCGCATCACGCTTACACCGCATATTTCGGCCTTGACGATGCGCGATGAAAGCGCACGTCAGATCGCCGCAAAAATTCAGGCATTACAAGCTGGCCAGGCGATTGCCGGTCTGGTCGATCAATCGAGAGGATATTGAGATGTACGCATCATTGCCCAAGCAGGTAAAAATCGTCGAAGTCGGCCCGCGCGACGGCCTGCAAAACGAAAAGGAAACCATCGCCGCCGATGTCAAGATTGCGCTAGTGAATCGCCTCACCGAAGCGGGCTTCGTCAACATCGAAGCGGCCTCGTTCGTCTCGCCAAAGTGGGTGCCGCAGATGGCGACTTCTACTGAAGTGATGGCCGGCATCCAGCGCAAGCCAGGCGTGATTTATTCGGTGCTGACGCCGAACATGCAAGGCTTCGAAGCGGCACTGGCAGCAGGAGCCGATGAAGTCGTGATCTTCAGCTCGGCCTCGGAAGCCTTCGCGCAAAAAAATATCAATTGCTCGATTGCGGAATCGATAGAGCGCTTCCGTGAAGTCGCCAGCGCTGCGCAACAAAATAAGATCCGTTTGCGCGGCTCTATCAGCTGCGCCTTCGGCTGCCCGTACCAAGGCGAGGTTGATCCGGCCAGCGTGGCCGACGTGGTCAGGCGTTTGCGCGATCTGGGCTGCGACGAAATCGATATCGCCGATACTATAGGCGTCGGTACCGCGCGTCAGGTACAGCATGTAATGCAACTGGTGGCACAAGACTTCCCTATCGACAGTTTGTCGGGGCATTTCCACGATACTTATGGTCAGGCGCTGGCGAACATTTACGCCAGCCTGGAAGTCGGCATTTCGATCTTTCATTCGTCGGTCGCTGGTCTGGGTGGCTGCCCATATGCCAAGGGCGCCACCGGCAATGTCGCGACTGAAGACGTGCTGTTTTTGATGCAGGGTCTGGGGATACAAACCGGGATAGATCTGAATGCGGTGGTCGATGCCGGCCAATTCATTTCTGCACATCTGGGCCGCAAGGCAGTCAGTCGCGCGGGTAACGCTTTGGCTGCTAAACGCGTGGTCTAAAAAGACGGCATCAATGAAGTTATCCCGTTTTACGCAGGGCAAGAACAACAACTTTAATCTGATCCGCATCATCGCTGCGCTTGCCGTTCTTTTTGCTCATAGCTTCGCTTTGCTTAGGCAGCCAGAGCCGCTGGATAAGTTTTTAGGCATGAGTTTAGGTTCGATTGCGGTGGATATTTTTTTCATCACCAGTGGTTTTCTGGTAACGGGTAGTCTGCTGGTCAGGCAAAACATCGGCGACTATGTCAGAGCCAGAGTGCTGCGCATTTTTCCTGCATTGTGGGCAATGCTATTGCTGACGGTATTTGGTCTTGGGGCACTGTGTACCTCAATGCCTCTGGCGGCGTATTTGTCGCACCCCGATACGTATGCGTACTTGATGAAATGCGCTAGCCTGGTGACGGGCGTCGCCTATGCGCTACCTGGTGTATTTGATCAAAATCCGTTCAAGAGTGCGGTGAATGGATCGCTGTGGACTATGCCATATGAAGTCACCATGTACGTTATTTTGGGTATTTTCTGGCTTGTATATCGTCTTGGAAAGCGAGCGAATCTGACAGAATCTGGCTGGGGTGTGGTATCTGCCATATTGCTATTTTTGCTGTTCCTGTTTGAACAACTTCACCTATTGGATACACGAGAATTTGGCCGGACTTTTTTTATGTTCTTCACCGGCGCTGCATATTTTTTGCTGAAAGAGCGCGTCACGCTGTCACACCGTTTCTTTGGACTCAGCCTGTTCGCCTTGTTGCTGGCGGGCTTAGCCGGCCAGCAGGTATTTTCCATCGTCTACTATCTGACGATTGCCTATATGCTGTGTTACCTCGCCTACCTTCCTGCTGGCGCGATCAGAAAATACAATGCAATGGGTGATTACTCCTACGGCGTGTATATCTACGCCTTTCCGGTGCAACAGGCGCTTGCCGCTACCTATCCGCGAATCTCGGTCTCAGCGATGTTGTTGAGTTCTGGCATGGCAACGCTGGCGCTGGCGATCTTGTCGTGGCATCTGATTGAAAAGCGCGCGCTGCGACTCAAAGGATCACCCGCCACAGAGCCATCAACGTTAGTCGAATAGCTTGCAATTTAAAAAATGCCATGCGAAAGACATTTTGGAATTACAACAAATTTGATTTTATGTAGAGATTAAATTTGAACGATAAATCGTTGAGAAATAGATTCACAGTGCGGGTTGCATCCGCTTTACATGGCTTAGAGCATCGACCATATTTTTGATATTCCAATGCCCGCAAAAAATAACGAGGCGATGATTTCACTTAGGAAAAAAATTGGTGATTCTTCCCGACTAATGCTTGGGCGATTTATACAAATTCCTTCTCGTAAACCAATCACAACACAAGAAATCCCGCCACCGATAAGCACAATTGCCAATAGTATTTCTAATGGTCGAGCCAACGCACTCGAAGTCGGAACAAGAGCGTTTAAAATTCCAACGATGGCTGTGACACCAATAATGAGAATTGCGCGTCTATCGGGTATTTCAAACATAAGGATTAACGCAAAGCTGGCCAGCGCAAAGCGTCTGAGTCGAGCGTCAAGTTAAATGGATAATGCATTATCTGCTCCTAAGACTATGAGTGATATTCTTTAATCAGGCTTTCAACAGGAATGCCAAGTCCAGAATGTAAGCGCCGTATCATCGGTAAGGTCAATTGGCGCTTGTGATTAAAAATTTCATAGATACGATTGCTTTTTCCAATCATCGGTTCAAGGTCTTTAACCGACAAACCAGATTGCTCCATTCGGAATTTAATTGCTTCAACTGGATCGGGCAAATCCAAAGGAAAATGCTTGTTTTCATAGGCTTCAACCAATGTCACCAGAACATCAAGTTTATCGCCATCTGAAGAGCCAAATTTTGCCATCATAAGCGACTCAATTTCTTTAAGCGCAGCCTTATGATCCGTTTTAGTTCGTATCGGTTTAATATCCATTTTCATCACCTTTAAATAGTTTGCACGTCAATTTTGTCGTACTGTTTATGCGTACCAAAAAATCGAACATAAATCACGCGGTACGGGTAATTTATCCAGACCACCAACCTGAATTTATTCCCTGCAATATTAAAAACAACGCGACCATCTTGCAGAATACTGGCCTGACCAAAATCTAGTTTTACACTATTAGGAGAATCCCAGTCCGCTTTAAGTGCATGACGATACCACGCGAGTGCTGGCTCTTTCGCATCAATGAATGCGGGATTGCTTTCCCAAAACGATTTAATAGTGGATATTGATATGATTCGCATACTGACATTATAGTCCCAAAACGGGACTATTGCACATGGAATATCAACTATTCTGAAACATGATGGATGCACATCTTTTGAATTAAACGCCAAGCTGACCTGCGCGAAATGAACGATGTGTCGAGTGACGTGTTAAATGGCGATACGCAAAATTTTTTCTTTGGCCTCATCAGCTATGTTTGTCCACTTAACTTCTTCCGAAAGACGAAGTTGTAGCCCCATTTCGTCTTCTAAAATCTTTAAAATGGGTGCAAACCACTTGACATAGTCGTCGCCAGCTCTTGCAGAGAACTTAAATGCATGTTGCTTCTGATCCCAATAAACGCCTGCTGCCGCACGATACACATATTGGTACGATGGTCGCTCCCGGTTCGCCAATCGAAGTAGAAGCTCGCCTCCAATCGCAATTTCTATGTTCAATACAGTTTCCACAATCATTGGTCGAACGACTAAGCTAGCAGGCGAGCAAAAGCGTAGCTTTTGCGAGTCCAGTGAGTGGAGCGAACGGTGTTGAGCGAATTGTTATGCGACAACACGATTGCATGCCTCAATTTCAATTTTTAAATTCGGGCTGTGCTCGGCGCCCGATAGCGAAGCCAAGAATGGGCAGTTGTATAAATCTAATAGTTCAAGGTCATTCAGATTTTCAATGCCGCTTAATGACTGTAACTTCCTCGATGTAAGGTACAGTTTCTTAAGTTTTGTCATCGATGAGATTGGTACGAGGTCTTCGTGAGG
>JANYFV010000028.1 GCA_025359635.1 Undibacterium sp.
GATTGCGCTGTGGGCATGGCATAGCGCAGCAATCAGTAGTGCTTTTACAGCGCCATGCCAATTCTAAAATTTTCCAGGGCTCGTCTGATTTTTTGTAACTCAATGGCTTGGTCAAAAGATAAGCCTAGCATGTTGATCTCCAATCTTTGCATCAAAGAAGCATCGCCCAAGATGCTGAGCAGATTTGTCGCGGTCTCAGGTTTGGCGAGTTGTGCCACATCGCGTCCCAACAGGCGGATTCCGGCAAGGTCAGGGTCGTGCGCCACGGCTTCCAGCATGTCCATTTCCTCATTGTACAAACGATCGGTATTGCCGGCTCGCGCATAGTTGAGCATGATCTGATAGATATCCTTTGCGTCTTTTGCGTTCTCACGACCTCTATCCATCCAGGCAAATATTTTCAAGATAATTAAGCCCGCTAAGCTGGCAACGCGCACGGTCTGGCCCGGTGTTACTTCGACTTCTTCACTGGCTGCCAAGACTTCTTCATAGCCGGTAACGTTCATCATCACCGCCATATCCGGCGGCCATGCAATGCTGTGATTGGCTTGCTCAACATCGCCGAACGGCACCAGATCTAAGGGATAAGCCACTTCGGCATTGTCCGGTTTTTCGTTGTAATAAAGTCGGCTTTGCAGTTTGTTGGATGCGTAAAAGCCATCCATTCGTGCAAGTGTGTTTTTTAGCTGATCGAACTGCGTCCAGTCTTTAACGGCGATGGCAAAATCAATATCGGCGGTAGCGCGTTGGACCGGCAAACCGAAAACATGCGTCAGTAAAATATCGCGCGCAGTGGCGCCCACGATCATCGTGGCAATGCCGGATTCCTGCGTTGCCCGCTTAACTGCTTGCAGGATTGTCAGGGCGATTGGGTCTAGCGGTCGTGCTGGATTAATTTTGAGCATGATCGAGATACTTCTCTTTAATTATTTTTGCTACCTCGATATTTCGCGGGTCGCGTGATGCGAGAAGATCGGCATAAATTAATAGCGCAGGCGCGATATCGGGCATTGCCTTCGATGTCTCCGATATCTCTGCGGATGGAAATTGCCAGAATTTTTCCAGTATCTCGATAGGTCCTTCCGGGTCCGGTCTTAATCGATACTTCTTGACCAGATCATGCACGCCTGTTGCCATGTGTTCTTTGGCTACATATACGGTTTGCGTGGCAGGTTTTAGATAATTTGTCAGTTTTTGCGCAGCCACTTCACCGCCCCACGCCATATCGCTACCATCAAGCTTCAGCTCCTTCCACCAATCTGGATCTGGCGCACGAAACTGTCGTGCCTTCAGTTTTGGACGCAAGATAGTTGGATAATTCATCACCCATTCATTGCGTAACTGCGCGGGCTCTATCAAGCTGCGCGCGCTTTTCGGACCTGCATCGAGCATTAAGCCACGTTTGCTCAGATCAAGAAATGTCGTGCCGACCGTGCCCAAGGCTATGCCTGCTTGTGCTGCTATATCTCTGTACGAGGCCGTGACCGCATCAGTCCGACACAACAAGGCAAAGATCATGCGCATTGCGGTCGGCGTATTCGAGCCGCGCTCCGCGCGTGCTTTGACTTGTGCGCGGTTACCAGTTTGCCCTTTGACGAAGACATGCAGACCAGGGCGGTTTAAATAGGCATTGCCAGCAGTATCGATAAATTCCAGATCTATGCTGCGGCAGTGTTCAGCCATTTCTGCGCTGACATAAGGGGTGATCAGTAGGGCCGGTGCTTGCATATGTTCAAGCTGCATCTTAATGCTGGCAAGCGCCGATTTTCTATCCACTAGCGATTTACATTCCACCAGATAGTCAAATCTCTGACCGGCGGTTTGCAGTGCAATGTGCGCATCGGCGCGGTGATTGGAATGGATGTCTTCCTCAATGGCAAGCACTTGCCCGGTTACTCCCGTATTTTTTTCTAAAGCAAAAAGTGCCAAAGTAAGCAGCTCGGCATGTTGCAAGTGAAAATCGTGGTCTGAAGACATGGCGCACCTATTGTTCAGTTAATTTAATTGTTCACGTAACGTGAACATTTGCATATTACGAACAAAATCAATTCTGTTCAAGTTAAATATTGTTCACGTTACGTGAATAATACAAATTATTGAACGTAGCGGCCCGCTCATGAAGCGAATATCGCCCGTAATCGCTTCACTATTTGGAGCGATTGCATGCTGTAAGCACCCCAGCAATCGATGTAGCAACAGGCCAACTGGCCGCAA
>JANYFV010000075.1 GCA_025359635.1 Undibacterium sp.
AAACGCCAACTCAAGTCCCTTGACTTTAGCTTTGACATTGACAGGGCCAGTCAATAAATAATCGGCCATATAAGTAGTTTGACTATTTTGCAACGCTGTTACATATTTTCCGTGAAAAGTACCATCAGTGACATAACTCTCCATATCCATATAGTAAGCACCTGCAGACGCAAATGCACGCTTAGCAAAATAGTACTCAAGGTTAAAGTCAAGATTGTTTGAGCGAATTGGCTTCAGATCTGCGTTACCTGCACTACCGCTACCAACGTCATTAGTTGTCTTAGGTGGTGTCAAATTAACTGCGCCAGCCAATGCAGTATAGTCAGAACGCGTCATGGTTTTTGATACTGCAACGCGGGCAATCATATCGCGATTCAAATCAAAACGGAAACTTGCACTTGGCAAATAATCTGTGTAGTCATGATCAGAAGTTGTCGCTACAAATGGACCAAATGCAGATGTCGTGATTGCACCTGGAGCATTAGACGGTACGGGCACGTTCCAACCTGCAGTAGATTTAGTTTTCACCGCACGCACACCCACATTACCCGACCAACCTTCTCCAGCTAAATCACCTTGGAGGTAAGCCGCTGTCGTTGTTTCAGCAACTTTATACTCTGAACCCCAATCGCGACGTCCCGGCAAATCACGACGTGTGTAAAGTGCATTTTGAGCAGCCAATTGCTCTGGTGTATAGTAATTTACACCGACTGGGAAACCTGACCCCAAACCAGTACCAAAGTTACTAGGATAACGTGATCCCTGAGCTGGCAAATTGGCTGGGTTGAATGGTGATGCAGCGCCATTATTACAATTGAAGTTGCTACCCCAATCTACGACATGCGTATCGGAACATGCTGGACCTTGACCAATATTTTGGCCACTGTGACGATCATGTTTAGCTGTACGGACACCAAACTTCAAGCCTTGCAATACGCCCGCATCGATACTGTATTCGCCATCTAAGTGCAACCAGTCTTCTTTATCAGAAATTGCAACACCTTGATCACCCCATGCCCAGCCATATTCCAAACCGTTGTTGGAAGATGGGTTAAGACCGATGTTGAACGATGGCGCAGAATTGACACCATTGAGTTTATACATGCCACCTGAACCATTTGCATTCAATTGAACCACGTTTTGTGTTGGCGTAGTACCTTCACCTTTTGATGTTCCCAGCTGTGTTTTAATAACGAAATCACTATTTACGCGGAACTTGCCGTCAAGGTTAATGAAATTCGATGATGCGGTTGAATCAGGGCGTGAAATTGGATCGATCTCACCGTACCCAACACCTGCCTTAGGAGCAAACGTAGCCGAAGTCAGTGTCTTTACGCCGTTAGTATTAGTGATAACGTATCCAGGATTAGGCGCCTGTCCAGCACCCTTATTAATCACGTTACCGACCATCAATAAGTAGTTATTATTGTAGTTCGACGCGTCCATCTTCGATGAAAAACCAGTCAGACTCAAATCAACATCTTTATTCGGTTTCAATTGAAGTGCGACCAAACCGCCAGTGCGCTTACGCTCCTGTTGGAACAGAGCAGCACCGATAGAACGTGGAACAAAAACGCCAGCCAGTGCCGGATCAGCTTTTGCCATCGCACTATTCGGATCAATTTGATCGTAGCTCAAGGTCTCAACGCCGTCACGACGCAACGAACGTTTTTCAGAGAAGGCCTGTACCATGACACCAAAAGTATTGGTATCATTTTTATAATTCATCAACGCGCTCAACTGTGGGTCAGTCTTGCCAGGTAAAGTCGCATAAACCGCGCCAATACCAGCTTCCATCGTCACACTTTCTTTAAAGTCGAGTGGCTTACGAGAAATAATATCTACTGAACCAGCAGTACCACCTTCAACTAAAGAAGCCTCAGAGCTCTTACGAACAATGACGCGGCTCACCAATTCTGATGGCAACAGAGCAAAGCTCACACTACGTCCAACACCAGAGCCAACTTGACTCAAGATAAACCAGTCACCATTAGCGATGCTGTGGCCATTGACCAGAGTTTGCGTCAAACTTGGGCTAGTACCACGCAGACCAACACGGTCACGTTCATCAAAACCACCTTCACCAGCAACTGCATTACTGACGTTAACGCCTGGAACGCGAGCCAGGGAATCAGCAACGTTTTTATCTGGCATTTTGCCAATGTCTTCAGCTGAAATAACATCAACGTGCGCATCAGAATTGCGCTTGATATTAATGGATTTTTCTTGCGCAGCGCGAACACCAACCACTTGAACTTCTTGCACTTCAGCGGCTTTTACTTTTGCTGCATCCTGCGCTTGTGCTGTCATTGATACACTCAACACCATCAAGCCAACTGCCGTTGCGATAGGTGTAAGGTTAGATGTCAAAGATTTTTTCATGTACTCCCCCAAAATTTAAAAAACGTCCAGTGTTCTGCCAGATACCATTAAATTCTTCAGTAACCAGTAAAACGATTAGTTAAAACTATCTTATAAGTCATTTATGCAAGATAACTTAAATACCACTTTTCCAACAAAATTTACTATTCCCAGCATCCTTGATGGTGCGCCAAATCCAACTAGCGGCACCAAGTTCAAAATTATCAAAAGATAAATTAACTATCGAAAGACAAAACCGCGATTTCCGCTCATTTCATCGCCTTTTTCGTACCAGGCCTATAAAGTTTCAATTATTTACTTGGAAAATTTTGAATTGAGTCCACTTTAAAGTCCGTAAAATTGACTGTCAATAGGTATTCATGTGGTATTGTATAATTTATGATTGGTATCACTAAATTGAATTAACTACTCATTACAAGTATTTGTTTACAATAAAATTATTTAATTTTCGGAAGATTGTTTTGTCGCAACTGGACTGATGGCGTTTTACAACAAACGCATGAGCACCAGGCATTTCAGAACAAAATAACTCATCAATGCCAGTATTTAAAGTGGTATTTTTCTGGCATTAGACGTTTAAGCTGGATATTTATTCGCAAATTCTCTGAATATCTTTCATGAAACAAGGTGAATTCGATCTCATTGCAACCTACTTCTTATAGGACCAGACTACATCCAATTTTAAAAACGATCAAAATTCAATCAATAACGTTTTCATAAAAACTATATTTTTGTTTTCTGAATTCCGATTGGTAGTAAGGTCTACTCACCTACTAAATACAGCGAGTGGCAAACTATTGCAGGAGTTGCGAGTGATCGCACCAAGCTACATCTGCATGGAATGTTGGTATGTGCTTTTTTTGCAGGTGGAATAGCGGGTGCAGCGGGGTTTAAATATCTCGGCTTTATCTCGACACTGCCGCTAGCGCTAGGCCTCTTGGCGCTTTCACTTGCGCCACAATATAAGCCAGATATGTTGAAATAAACGTGACTGTTCAGCCTCTATGAAACGACCATTTTTAAAGTGAGAAAACCTTCATTCACCGTCATGCTGGACTTGATCCGGCATCCAGTTGGACACCGGTAAATTCTGGAGTCCGGATCAAGTCCGGTATGACGATAACGAGGGTATTTGATATCGTCATCATAGTGAATAAATAGTCACAAATAAACGGGTATTTTCTGCCGCAAATAAAAAAGGCCAGCACTGAAGTGCTGGCCTTTTCTTGTTTCAAAAATCAATCTAGCTTCGCGGCATGCTCCCGTGTCGCGTGGAACACTACCTCAGGCCAACGTTCTTGAGTCAGGCGTAAATTCACTCCAGATGTAGCGAGATAGGCCATATTACCTGCGGCATCATGAGCCAGATTATGCCCAGCGCTAGAACGTTCAAAATCGCTCAGCATTTTTTTATCTTCACACGTTACCCATCGCGCGCTGCTAATGCTGGTACCTTCAAATACTGCGTCGACACCGTACTCGTTTTTGAGACGACTGGCGACTACTTCAAACTGCAATACACCGACCGCACCGAGCACTAAATCGCCGCTGTTGACAGGTTTAAATACTTGCACCGCGCCCTCTTCACCTAACTGCTGCAAACCTTTTTGCAATTGCTTAGTTTTCATTGGATTAAGGATACGCGCGGTGCGGAAAAAATCTGGTGCGAAGTACGGAATTCCGGTGAATTGTAAAAATTCACCTTCAGAAAAACTATCACCAATTTGCATGTTGCCGTGGTTAGGCAAACCGATAATATCGCCGGCATAGGCCTCTTCGACTTGCTCACGGCTAGACGCCATAAAGGTGACGACTGATGAAACTTTAATTTCACGATTCAGGCGTAAATGCTTGAGCTTCATGCCGCGCTCAAAACGTCCCGAACAGACGCGCAAGAAAGCGATTCTATCGCGGTGAGCCGGGTCCATATTTGCCTGTATCTTAAAAACAAAACCAGAGAATGGAACTTCCATCGGCTGCACTACGCGTACTGTTGCATCGCGCTGGCATGGTGCTGGTGCCCAATCGAGCAAGGCATTCAGAATTTCACGTACACCAAAGTTATTGATCGCCGAGCCAAAGAAAACTGGCGTTTGTGTACCCGCCAATACTGCATCCAGATCAAATGGATGAGAAGCGCCTTGCACCAGCTCGATTTCCATTTTTAACTGTTCAATTTCCAGCGGAAAAAGTTCGGCCAGTCTTGGATTATCAATACCCTTGAGCACTTCAAACTGTTGATCTGCACGCTCGCTTCCTGCAGCAAACAACATGATTTCATCTTTAAGAATATGGTAGACACCGCGAAAAGTTTTGCCCATGCCGATAGGCCAGGTTACAGGCGCGCATTGGATCTTCAGTACCGATTCCAACTCATCGAGTAATTCCAAAGGATCGCGAGTCTCGCGGTCCATTTTATTCACGAAAGTAATGATGGGTGTATTACGCATGCGGCAAACATTGAGCAATTTGATGGTTTGCTCTTCCACACCTTTAGCGGCATCAATCACCATCAAGGCTGAATCGACTGCGGTCAAGACGCGATAAGTATCTTCAGAAAAATCTTGGTGCCCCGGTGTATCGAGCAAGTTAACGACGTGACCAAGGTATTCAAATTGCATAACCGAACTGGCAACCGAGATACCGCGTTGTTTTTCAATCTCCATCCAATCAGAAGTTGCATGGCGGCCACTTTTACGTGCCTTCACCGTGCCTGCCAATTGAATTGCGCCCGAAAACATCAATAACTTTTCGGTCAGTGTTGTTTTACCCGCATCCGGATGGGAAATAATGCCAAAGGTGCGGCGGCGCGCGACTTCCCTAGTAATTTGCTCACTGGAAACAGTTTTAACTTCTTGTTGCTCTGTGGCGAAGTCGGAAGAGTCTTCTGTGGATTCGATAGTAGTCATGTCGGCCTAGCCAGAAAATTTTAGGAAAGCCGAACAGTTTAACGGTTATTGACACTTAAGTCGAATTAACGACTTTACAGCCTGAGAAAATCAACGCAGAATGATTATAGTATAAGCAATTATCTATTGCTTAATCCGCATTAAAACTACATTTATTATTTTCCGATATAGTTCAAAATGATGTGTAGATATTTTTCACTATAAAAAATATCTTTAAATTTGCAAATTAATAAAGGGCAACAATGTTTTACGTTAAGCGGGCGCAAAAAAAATCTGAAGTTGAACGACTGTATGCACTCAGATATCAAGTGTATTGCAATGAAAAAATGTTCCTCGACGCCAATGATTACCCTGACGGACTCGAACACGACGAATACGATAGTTCGGCGATTCATTTAGGTGCCTACGGACCGGAAGATACGGTGATAGGATCCTTGAGATTAGTGCGCTCAACCAAGATGCATTTCCCTATTTTCGATCATTGTAAGATTGATGATCTCCCGACCGACGCAACATCCTTAGAGTTCGCAGAAATCTCTCGCTTGATGATCAGCAAACGCAAACGCTCTGCGACACGTCGACCTGATACACCGGCACCGTTCCGCGTAGAAACCCAGCGCAAGGATTTTAATGATTTCGGCATATCCAATTTATTAATGGAATTATTCCGTGTCATGTTCTCCTATTCCAAACAACGCAACATCAAATACTGGTTTGCTGCGATGGAACCGAGTCTGATGCGCTTGCTGCAACGCTATCACTTCAATTTTCAACCAATCGGGCCAATGACTGATTACTACGGTCAAGTCATCCCATGTATTGCATCGTTAGCAGAAATTGAAAAACAAGTCGCTGAAAAAGACATGAATTTTTATCTGCAATTTGCCAAACATTTAACTGACCCATCCATCGGTGCAATAGAAGAAACCATGTGGCCGCCTGAAGGATTTGTCATACCTTCGTAGCGCTAAAAACAGTTTTAATTGCAGAGCGAAATCTAAACTGTTTTTATTGAACTCATTATTCTTTGCGTTATTGCTATAAAGTCTTTTATCAACATCGGCAGCCAATCTAGCGTGGTTGAATTTCTAGCAAAACGCCCCAACTTATTAAGATCAAGAATCAACTTCATTCATCACTTCATCCATCAACTTAACTAAGCACTAGGAAACCTCATGGCATTTTCTCCTTTTCGTCTGATAGGGCAAGGCTTCAAATTTATCTGGCGCGCGCTGGATGTTGGACGGCGATTCATACTCAATATGATTTTCCTGGCGATTCTGATCGTATTGGCGATCGGGCTATTTTCTGGTGGAGCAAGAAAATTATCTGATAAAACGGCCTTAATCCTTGATTTGAAAGGCGCGCTAGTTGAGCAACATTCGGGCAGCGCCCGCGAATCCCTTCTCGCTGAAGTACAGGGTGAGGGTAAAAAGTCTACCCAGTTGCGCGATATTTTGCAGGTGTTGGATGCAGCCGCCAAAGACCCGAAAATCAACAACGTCGTACTGCTGTTAGACGAGATGGATGGCGCCGGCCTGCCGATGTTGCGCGAAGTCGCTGCAGCAATTGATCGCTTCAAAACCACAGGCAAAAAAGTCATTGCCTGGGGTTCTAGCTACGATCAAAAGCAATACTATTTAGCCGCCCATGCCAACGAAGTTTACCTGCACCCGATGGGAACAGTCATGCTTAGCGGCTTTGGTCACTATCGGAATTACTATCGCGATGCGCTCGATAAAGTCGGCGTCACGGTCAATTTAATGAAAGTCGGCACGTACAAGAGTTTTGCCGAACCATACATCGCCAATGCGCCCTCACCTGCCGCTAGCGAAGCAGAAAGCTTTCTAATCAATGCCATGTGGAAGACCTATACAGATGGCGTAGAAACAGCGCGCAAGCTGCCAGCCGGAGCGATCATGCAGGGCATCAATGACTTGCCGCAATTACTCAATGCAGCTGGTGGAGATATTGCAAAATTAGCGTTGAATAATAAATTGGTGGATGGCCTTAAGACCCGTGATGAGCTACGTCAGTTGATGGTGGAAAAAGGCGCCAAAGACGAACACAATAAGAGCTTCAGACAGATCAATTTCGATGACTACCTGGCCAAGCAAACCCCACAGTTTTTAGGTAATGCCGTAGGCGTGGTGGTGGCATCCGGCGAAATTAGCGATGGCCAGGCAGCACCCGGCGCCATTGGCGGTCTCTCCACTGCCAATTTAATTCGCAAGGCGCGTGAAGACGATCAAATCAAAGCGATTGTGCTACGTGTCGATTCGCCCGGCGGCAGTGCTTTTGGCTCAGAACTGATCCGTAGAGAATTAGAACTCACGCGTAAAGCCGGCAAACCTGTGGTGGTCTCGATGGGCAATGTTGCAGCCTCTGGCGGCTACTGGATCTCGATGGCATCGGATGAAGTCATCGCTGATGCCGCTACTGTCACCGGTTCTATCGGCGTCTTCGCGATCTTCCCAACGGCAGATAAGGTCATCGAAAAACTCGGCGTACATACCGGCGGCACGACCACTACCTGGCTAGCTGATTCATTCAATCCTTTGCGCCCGCTCAACCCGCGTTTTGGCGAAGTCATCCAATCAGGCATCAACAACATCTACCTCGATTTCACCACCAAAGCCGCCGCCGCACGCAAGACCACGCAGGCAAAAATTGACGCTGTGGCGCAAGGCCGGGTCTGGACTGGTGAGCAAGCCAAAGAACGCGGCCTGATCGATACCGTAGGCAGCTATGGCGATGCACTCAAATCAGCGGCCAACCGTGCCAAGCTGGGCAACGATTACCGTGTCACCTACATCGAGCGCGAGCCATCCAAGTTTGACCGCATCTTCACGATGTTTGGCGGCAGCGCAAGCAAAATACTCAACGAGCAATTCAAAATGGCTTTGGTACCAACCGGCCTGCCACCCGCAGCAGCGACAGAAATCGCCAAAGAACTGGGCTGGTTAGCGGACATGAACAAAGGCGGCAAGTCTTTTATGGCAATGACACATTGCCTGTGCACGCCGCCGTAAGCTGAGTCTAGCTGTGTGAGAGTTTCGAGATCCCGGCACTTTGTTATGAAGTGTCGGGATTTTTTTTGAATCTCAAGCCTTCAACCGAAGCACAATTGAAGCAATACTTCTCACAATGATTGAACACGCATTCGTGGAGTAGCCTCAAACACGATTTGTATGGACTTAAATTTGATGACAGCAAAGTCTTGCACCAAGCGGCAAGATTGGCCTGCGCCGCATTTGGTGAAAGCGCGCCACAGCCAAGGTTTGCCAGATGTCGCTCATCATGTGAGCGAGGCAGATACGAACATTGAAAAAAGGAGAGCGTGAAAAACACACCAAAACACTTCAATTTGACATCCAATTGAAGAATGATCGAAATAAGTATTTGTTTTTATCTGGCTTCACTGGCGAAGACTTTGCCAGTCAAGAAAACTGATTTTTTTACAGCTTCATTAGCAATATGTTTACTCATAGTGAGACCACATACGTAATATTTTTACAGTGTGCTCAGCGTCGAGTACCTGATACACCAAACGATGCTGGATGTTGATACGGCGAGAATATGCCCCAGATAGGTCACCCACCAATTTTTCGTAGGGAGGTGGAATTTGAAATGGATTATTTCGCAATATTTCCAGCAGCGATTGTGCTTTGGATTTTAGCCCAGCGGCGGCAAGGTTTTGTGCGTCTTTTTGAGCGTGTTTTGTGTACACAAGCTCCCAACTCACCACTTTAACTCCTTGCTACATTCTGCGACTGGTGCAACGTGACCCTCTCGGATAGATTCACGCATACCTGGAATAGAGAGCAGATAGACGGTTTCTTGAATTGAAGCCCAGTCGTCGGCTGAGACGAGGACAGCATTATTACGCTTGCCTGTTATAACTACAGGTTCATGGGTATTGGCGGTCTCATCAATAAGGCGATACAGGCTGGCCCGAGCTTGACTAGCTGTAACAGTATGCATGGCATTTCTCCTTTAATGCCAAAAGCGTACGCTTAATGGTACGAAATGTCAATGCAATTTACGATACTACTAACGTTTGAGTTGTGTGGCGGCGAAGCCGTCCGAAACGAACGACTGGTTATCGGGCATTTTTATCATCTTTGCCAACTCGTAGTCTTGCTGCACGCATTAACATTGCTCCCGCCACGAAGCCACCTGTCGCTGGAACAAAAGAAAATACCGCAATCACCATAGTGCCTAGTAACGCCAATATAAACGGCACTTGTAAAAATAGGACAAGCATTACGGTAATCAGCACTCCCAAATAGCCCGCAATAAAACTGCGAAGCGCAGAAAATCCTAGTGCGACAACGCCCCCTCCAGACAAGAGTCCGAGCACCGAAGAAGTTACGATGATTGAGAGAGGATTGTCCATATTTTCAGTGCGCAAATACTCCGAGAACATCTACAAAAGCAGCCCTATAACGAATAGCGTTTATCCGCCGCACCGGAAACGCAAAAATAAAAATTCGCGATCATTGCGGCGGATAAACCTTGCTTGACTGAACCGACTGCGAGTCGGTTGATTAAGGGGATTGTATGCGAATTGCTCGCTTGATTGCTAGTCAATTAGCAAGCAGATACTGTTATCCATGTCAAGCTAAATGGAATGACATGGATAACAGTATCTACGACGCTAAAGTCAACACGCAGTGGATCCTCTACGGCATGGTGCATAACATTGAAAAACTGGCCAAGAGCGGCTTAGGAAGCAAGCGAGGCAGATACGAACATTGAAAAAAAGGAGAGGGAAAAACACGCCAAAACGCTTCAATTTGACGTTCTATTTAAGAATGATCGAAAATAGCGTTTGTTTTATCTAGCTTCAT
>JANYFV010000101.1 GCA_025359635.1 Undibacterium sp.
GCCGGCGACACTTCATCTGGACAAACCGGAAATATAACACTCAAGGCTAGCGAATCGATATACGTCAATGTGGGAGGAAAACTCTTGATCAGCAACGAAGCCTCCCGCTCCGATGCAACAATAATCCAGCCTGGTGTCCTATCGCTTTCGGCACCGAATATTTTTCTGACTGGCGCACAAATTTCGGCGCAGTCTTATGGCGACTTTGATGCAGGCAGCATCTTGATTGATTTCTCTAAACACCTCTTCTTAAACTACACCAATATTTTTACCAGTGCCAATGAGGGCAACGGCGGCCGCATTGCAGTGAAGGGAGGCGGCATAGCCTCACTGTTTAGCACCACAATTAACACTTCAGTTTTCGGCTTAACCGGCAATGGCGGTGATATCGCTATCGCGGCCGATGCCCTGGTACTCACTACCGGATTCATTCAAGCCAACACCGCTGCAAAAAACGCAAATGGTGGCCTGGTGAATATCGACGTGAAAACGCTAGCGGCAAGCGGGAATACCCTGTTTGTCGGCGGGCAATCTGCATACAAGTTTTCGTCCGGCGTATTTGGTTTTAACGTGATACAAGCCGCCGCCCCTACCGGTGTCAATGGGGTGATTTCTATCGCCAACCCTTTGCTGGATTTATCTAGCAGTCTCGCGCGCCTGAACGTGCAGCTATTGGATGCGACTGGTCTGGGCCGTAACCCTTGTCAAAGCACTGGCGGTAGCTCACTGGCGCGATCCGGGCGCGGTGGTTTGCCGGTTTCTTATCGCTCACCCCTGAATACTGAAACTAACATTCTGTCTGGAGAAAATTCAGAAAAGGTTTCTACAGATTCAGCCAGTTTTCTTGACTTCTCCAAGGCATGCTTATGAGATGCCTGGCTCAAGTCGCGACGGAGTCTATTTATCTCGTCCTTATGTTGCTCGCACTTGTGTTGCTCGCACTCGCGATGCCGGCTGCGCGCGCTGTTGAACAGAATCCGCCGGACAAAAAACTCAGCCAGCCACCAGCTGCATTTCAATTACCGGCGGTTGAGCTCGACCTAGACACAAGCGATGATCAAATCGTTTTACTCAAGGCCGTGCAATTTCACGGCAACACAGTTGTCAGCACTGATCAACTGCACGCAATTGCCGCGCCTTACCTGGCACGCAGTATCCAGCGATATGAATTAGAAGAGCTGCGGCAAAAACTCAGCCGCTATTATCTGGATCTCGGTTACGTTAATTCTGGTGTGCTGTGGGATGGCAAACTTGTTGACGGAGTGATGCAAACTGAGGTGATAGAAGGCAAGCTCAGCGCCATCAATCTGAAGGGCTTATCAAATCTGAATCCGCGCTATGTCACGCAGCGCTTGTCCAGACCAAGCGATGGCCCCTTGAATATGGAGGTCTTGCGTGAACGATTTCAGTTACTGCTGGCAGATCCACTATTTCAGCGCCTGAATGCGAGACTGATTCCGGGTAGCAAACCAGGTGAGGCCATCCTCGATCTCGAGGTGCAACGCGCACGCCCTTACCAGTTACTTCTCTTCGCGAATAACTATCGACCACCCTCGATAGGCACGACTGCGCTTGGTGCAGATTTCAGTTATCGCAATCTCACTGGTCAGGGCGACCTGCTTGGCGCCAATCTACAAAGCGGAAGCAAATTCAATGGTGATGCACGCTCGACCTTATCCTGGAGTCTGCCCTTAGGCTACTCTGGAAGCAAGCTAGCTATCGTGCTTGACCGTGGCAGTTCGGCAGTCATAGAACAACCCGCCGCGGTCTTGGATATACGCAGCAAACTCAGCAGCGAGGAAGTCGGCATGAGTCAGGCGCTATGGGAAAGCTTGAATCAAAAATTCAGTGTAGGCATCAACTATATTCGCCGGGAAAATCGCAGCACTTTACTCGGCGTGCCATATTCATTTACCCCAAACGAAGTCAACGGCATCACCAAAGAGCACTTGTGGCGCTGCTGGCAAGACTACAGCTACCGTACACCGGTTCAATCGCTTGCCCTACGCTCTAGCTTTAGTTTCGGACGAAATAATTTAGCCGAGGTGGCGGGCTTACCGGATATCGACAGCGCGGCCAAATCCTATCGCGTATGGCTAGGGCAAGCGCAATGGGCTCGACAAGTTTTAGGGAATGGTGCCCAGCTATTAGTTCGCGCGACTGTGCAGCGCAGTCCTGATCATTTACTGCCACTCGATGGCCTCGCGGTAGGCGGTGTCAACACAGTGCGCGGGTTTCGCGAAAATCAATTTGTGAGAGATCAAGGTGAATACATCAATCTTGAATTTGATTATCCCTGGCTGCAAAACCCCGGCACCAGTTTAAACGTCAATCTCATTCCTTTTATTGACCATGGCTCTGCCCACAATCAAGGAGGCCCCAGCGTGTCGCTGTCTTCCGCCGGGCTTGCAGGAAGATTGCGCTGGAATAATTTTAATTTGGACATTGTTTTGGCGCATAAGCTGCAAAAAATTGCGACGCTGGCAAACACTGATTCAAACTTGCAAGACAAAGGTGTACATTTACAATTGTCGTACAAATATTGAACATGCAAGTCGTGCCGGTTTTTGAAGTTGATTTGAAGTTGCTGTTGTAGCTGCTTTTGAATGAAGAATTCCGTTTGTGAGCTGCCGTTTGTGCACGACAGAAATGAACGCTGCGCGAAATGGACAAACTGGATTCCCGCCTGCGCGAGAATGACGTGAATTGAGGTTGATGTTGATGTTGAAGTTGAAGTTGCTTTTGAATGAAGAATTCCGCTGATGAGCTGCCGTTTGTGCACGACAGAAAATGGATCAGAAAAGCCGATGTTTGAGCCGCAGGCGAGTTTCGGATTTTCCCATTTTTTGACTTGCACAAACGGGAACCCGAAGGGCAGCGAATGCGGTCGCCTTTCTTTTGCTTACCATTTCTTTGGCGAAGCAAAGAAAAGTAAGTAGCCGCCGGTCTACCACCGGCCGGCAATCGAAAAGCGGCAAGGGAATTGAGCCATCTTAAATGAACGCTGCGCGAAATGAACGAACTGGATTCCCGCCTGCGCGGGAATGACGTGAATTGAGGTTGATGTTGAACT
>JANYFV010000111.1 GCA_025359635.1 Undibacterium sp.
CGTACTACTGTAACTCACACCAGCCAAGCCAAAATTACCGCCATCAAGTCCATAGCCAGTCTGTGGATTGATCAAACTCGAACCGTAGGCAAAACCGTTTTTAGACTGCGGATCAACCAGCAATCCCGACCCCAAACCCAGCAAAGCACCGGCATAATTACCAGCCTCTTCTTTGGTATGCGTCAAGCCGACATCGATTTCCCATGAAGGATTGACTGTATAGATTGCGCCGAGTGAAAAAGCATCACGCGATGCGGCTGCCACACGCTGCTTGCTGTGTGTGCCTTCCACATAAGCAGTCCATTTTTCATCTAACTTATCGCTTATTTTTAATGCCAATTCTTCGTGCCCTTGATTGAGTGACGCTGCGGCATTATTAAAATACGCGTCACTGCGACCAACAAACAGGCGCGCTTTAAGATTTTCATCTTGATGTAATGCTTCTACCCGCCAGGCATTGCCTTCTACGTCTTGCAAGCTGCCACCCGTTGGTGCGGCTTGGCCATAAGCGGGTTGCATTGCGTAGGCGCTGCCAGTGACTACACTACCCAATACGCTTTTACTGCGCGCAAATTCCGCCACAACATTGGTATGCTCGCCAGGTTTGAAACTAACATTCGCGCTCGCCAAACTATACGGGGCATACGGATTTTTGTCGCTCACGTAGCTGGCACCAAGCTCGGTGCGCTCGCCGACTTTGATCTGCCCATCTGCACCAACTACCCAAAAAGTCTCTCCACCAGAATCGACTTCATAGGTGACACGTAGTGACTTTGGATTACCATTCAGATCAACTGAAGGCAAAGGCTGATTCAATAAAATCCGGCCAGAAAACGGTTCAAAACTAAAATCAACATAGCGTTGCAGCGGCACCGTTTCGAGAATGACGGATGGCTGATAGCGATCACGCGTGATGATTTCAACTTTTTCTGAGCCAACCACCGCATCGTGCTTGGAAACGGCGAAAGGCCCTGAAATTCCCTGAGCAGGAAATTCTTCAACCAGTTGTACCAGATTGTCTTTGGTGGCGAAACTATTGAGCAAGATGCCATCTTGATCGTAGTGTCCACGGGCACCATTCATCGAGCGACTGTAATTACCCAGATCGCGTTGACGCACGCTCGCGACATTTCCGCCACCGGCTAATTGACTAAAGCCATCGCCGGTGGTGAAGTCTCCCCAGAGCAAATAGGATTTTTCTTTATCGATGCGCACATACATTTTGGAACTTGATTGTGCTTCAAAACCACGTACCGAGGCATCACCATAAACGGCATAATACTCATCCGGACGGACCGAGCGAAACAAGCGCGCATAGGTGTCTTTATCGGAATCGTAGGCCATGGTTAGCAATGCGTCGCCCTTGATTTTTCCCTTGAGAAAAAATGCGGCCCGCAAGGCGCTGAAACGTTTGCCTTCATCACTACTTTTGGCGAGATTATGTATTTCTTGTTCAAAGCCGTCATCACGCCGGGCACCGCTCAGCTGCAAAGGGGATTTTGCATCGAAACGAATAATTCCCTCGACCAAACCAACCGCGAGCATCTCACGCAGTTCAGGAACAAAACTGATCACGCCCTCTGCACGGACACTGCCTGCAGTAATCCGTACCGTCACCTCTTGCGCTTGCGTCGGCGCAATTAATAATACGTCGAGCTTGCCATCAATTACTTTGATTTGTGTGCCGCGTGTCACTTTATCTTGATCCATGCTACCTGGGCCAAACTCATCGGTACTCGCACCGGGAATTTGAATGCGGCCAGCACTTGATTCAATCGTGAGGTAGGTAAGGCCTTGCAGCAATTCTCCTTTTTGATCACGCACACTAATGGCCAAACGCGCCGGTGTTTGCCCGTCGGCTGGCAAACTATTTTGCGCCACTGCGACCCGAATCATCGCAACTTTGCTATTGACAGAATAATCAACAGCGCCAGACTGCGCCGCAAATACCCTTGGCGCATTTAACGGCAAATTGCTATTGCCGCTATTTAAAGAAGTCTGTGCGAAAACCGGCAAAGCGCTTGCCACTGCTAACGCTAATACGGAAAAACGCAGGCAGTGAACAGTGCGACGGCGAGAAAAAGATTGCGGCGCACTTGCGGCATCAGGCAATAGGAACATAACTGAATCTTTAGTTAAATTAAGCTTATTTTGCACGGCGAGCTCCTTGATTGACATCCAGTTGTTGCACTGGCGTATCGCGCTCACTCTCGGTTTCCAACAACACTTTCTTTGTTGCAGATAATTCGTCATTACGTGGTTTAACGATGCGCTGGTTGGCGCTATCGCTTCCTTCTTGCGGATAGTTGGGCGCCTTGCCTTCAAAGATAAGCGCCTGCCCACCTTTTTTCTCGGTCTGCGGCCCGACTATTTCGCCTTGCGTACGGCGCGCTTTGACTTGTTCTAATACCGTGTTAGAGCAAGATGCCTCGATAAAATCAGCACGCTGCAATTCGCCATTCTTGACATCCAAGAACAAGCTATTCGCATCCCCAGCATTACGATTGCTGCTACTGATTAAACGACTACCGCGCGGCAAAGTAATTTGATCGACTTTCAGCACATGCGTTTTTGGCGACAATCCGCAGTAGCTGTATTTACCTTCGCTATCGCTGATGAGGAAAGTGCCATCCTCGATGTATAAGCGCACACCAGGAATACCCAATTCTTCCTGATCCTTGATCTGATTGCCGTTGCAATCGACGTAAATAGCGCCAGTGAGACAGGCGTTGTTTGTAAAGACACCGCCAGAGACTTGCACTCGTGCCCTTGCTTCATTTGCACAATCGGGATTGCTATTCAATGGACACTGTGCACCAACGCGGTTCACGCCATCGCCTTGCATAGCCCCTACACCAAGGCGCACGCGATACGTGATGGTAACGCTCTTGCCTGGATTGATCGTATCAAGGACATACGTCAATTGCGCGCCAGGAGCGCCTTTCAACGATAGCAATTTAGCGCCCACCACTCTGGAACTATTCTCGATCAAGCGAAAGCCAGACGGCAGGCGATCAATGATGTTTGCTTGCGGTACTGGCGAATTTCCGTTGTTGACTATGGTGACTGTGTAAGTGACCATATCACCCAACTCAGCTTGCGCTTTGCTTGCGACTTTGCTGATTGTCAGGTTCGCATTACTCGTGACCGTCGATGGCGCATTGGCACAACGCGGATCAGCGCAATTGGAACCCGGGTTTGGTGGATTGCCATTGTCGCGAATATCACCGCCACCACCCACCGATGCATAGTTAGTGATCACACCTGAGACAGTTGACGATCCAACCGACACTGGCACAA
>JANYFV010000125.1 GCA_025359635.1 Undibacterium sp.
GGCGGCCCATGGTGCAAATTCAAGAATCCTAAGACTGGTAAAGATATTATCGTCAAGGATTCGATTGCTGATGCGTTCTTGCAGCAAATCTTGTTGCGTCCTGCTGAGTACAGCGTAATCGCTACTTTGAACTTGAATGGCGATTATATTTCAGATGCATTGGCGGCACAGGTTGGTGGTATTGGTATCGCGCCTGGTGCGAATCTGTCCGACTCTATCGCGATGTTTGAAGCGACTCACGGTACTGCACCAAAGTACGCTGGTAAAGATTATGTGAACCCAGGTTCATTGATCTTGTCTGCTGAAATGATGTTGCGCCACATGGGATGGCTGGAAGCGGCTGATCTGTTAATTTCATCTACAGAAAAAGCCATCACCGTGAAAAAAGTCACTTACGATTTCGCTCGACTGATGGAGGGCGCGACACAAGTGTCTTGCTCAGGTTTTGGTGACGTCATGATCGAGAATATGTAATTGCCAAAGCAAAAGGACGATATCGTTCTTGAGGTAGAAAAAAGCCGGCACTTGTCGGCTTTTTGTTTTTCTGGGTCTGAAAAAAATTACAAACTCAGTTGATTCAATGCATAGCGAATCAGATCGGCTTGTCCTTCAATATTCAGTTTTCGTTTGATATTTAGCCGGTGCGTTTCAACTGTGCGGACACTAAGATCGAGTTCCCGTGCAATATGCTTGTTTGATTTGCCTGTCGCGATGCTGTTGAGTATGCATTGCTCTCTTTGGGTTAATACTTGAACCGGTGTTGGAGCAGTAGGGCGTATTTTTAGCCCCGAGCTGAAATAGGTTCCACCATTGGCAACGGATTCAACCGCACTAATAATCTCTTCCGCTGGCGCATCTTTCAATACATAGCCACGCGCTCCTGCTTGAACAGATTGCGTAACGTATTCATTTTTTTCATGCATCGATAACATGATCACGGCAACACGCGGATATTCTTTGCAAATGCGTGCGGTTAAGGCAATACCACTACTGGCTCCAAGATTAATATCCATTAAAATGAGATTGATAGGTGAGCTCGCGAGCACTTGCAGAGCATCTTCTGCATTGCCTGCTTCGCCCAGTATATTGAAGTGAGATATTGACTCCAGTCGCGCTCTAAGTCCATCCCTGACCAGAGGGTGATCGTCGACTATCAGCAAGTTGATATTGGAATTTTCAGTCATCATAAATTTTTGTTTGATACTCGGGCAATGACAAGCGTACCGTGGCTATCAGAGTTTAACTCTAATTGTCCATTCACTGCTGCAAGGCGTTCGCGCATATTGCTTAGGCCTATGCCGCGCTTTGGGTGATTTTCCACCAATTTGGTATCAAATCCGGCACCGTTATCCGACACTTTTAGCGTGACGAAATGCTGATCGCCAGATAAATTTATCCCCACTTGAGTGGCATTTAGTGCGTGTTTGTGAATATTTGTTAGTGCTTCCTGCGCTATTCTGAATAAAACAGTATTGCTTCCATCTGTCAGAGTATTTAGCTCACCTTCTGTGGTAAATATTGTAGACAGGTTTGATGCATTTTCGAATTCTTCCGCCAGATGTTTTATTGCTGCAGCCAAACCAAGATCATCTAACATCGCTGGACGCAAGTCGTGAGAAATTCTGCGTACTTCATTTAGTGCATCATTGAGTTGATCGCCAGCGCGCTTGAAAGATGAATGTGAAATATCAGATGAACTCAATTGAGGGATGAGCTTCGCTAGTCCAGATTCTAGTTGTAATTTGATCGAGACCAATAGTTGACTTAGACCGTCATGTAAGTCACGCGATAAACGTGCCCTTTCTTCTTCTTGGGAGTGCACAATGTTCTGCGCCAATGCTTGTAACTTAGCTTCGGCCAGGCGAGATTCAGTGATATTGAGTGCGAGGCCGGAAACGGCAATTAATAAGGCGCTGGTAATGGCGATGCCGGCAATCCAAAACATGGTGCTATGGATATTCCCGGTAACCTGAATATCAATTTTATTTAATGCGCTATCAACATCATCGAGATAAATGCCGGTGCCAAGCATCCAACCCCAACGTTCGAGCGGGACCACATAGCCTAATTTTGCAACAATTTTATGACTGGAAGGTTTTTCCCATAAATAGCGGACCACTCCACCACCTTGCCGCGTTTTAGCGGTCAAATTCTGTATTGTTAAATTGCCTTCGGGATCGGTTAATCCCCACAAATTTTTCCCTACTAGTTCTGGTTGGCGCGGGTGCATTAAATTCTGGCCATGCATGTCGTAGATGTAGAAATAGCCATCGTCACCAAAATCAAGCGCGCTCAGTATTTTTTTTGCTTCCTGCTGCGTGTCCATGCTTTGCTGTTTCGCATCGTAAAGGTGTGCAATGGCTGCTGTCCCG
>JANYFV010000153.1 GCA_025359635.1 Undibacterium sp.
TTATTGCGTAAGCTGCATCGTGGTTGATTACGGGAAACCATAGAGACGGAGTAATTTAACGCTTGAGCATATTAGCCGTAGCTCAAGGTTTTTCATAGACAAAATTGAATTTATCTGACTTCAGATCCCAGTTTTATCAAAGATTTTTCGATTATCAGTTTCAAAGAACTTGCTACGAAAATTCCTCGCTACATAATTTGCAGCAAACAAGCCCCACTTGAAACAATCAATGAATTGAACAAGGCGATTCAAGAGTCAAGCAAACTTAATTAATAATTGCGCGGTTTGTTCTGATTTTCAATATCAATGTGCATCCAAAGCACGCATCGCTAAAATTCTGCGTGTAGACGTAAGGCATAAATTGATACAGGGCCACGATCTTGATTGTAGGCTGGATGGTTTATATGTTGATAGTCCATAGTTGCTGTTAAACCGTTGGCTATCTTGACTGAGTAGTAGGTCTCTGCGATCTGCTCAGTTCCATAACGTAATGCTCCATCGCCAATCAGAATGCCGACGCCACCAGCACGGAAGTATTGTTGCGCTGCGCCAGATAGATAATTGTTGACCATCGCCAAGCCAAAGGTATCTTCGTGCCGGTTCCAGCGCTCACCCTTCAGCGATACGCCAGCCGCCAAAGAGCGGTTGATCTCAGTGAATTCGTAGGCTTCCTTGCTACCGTCGGCGCCGCTAATGCGTAAAAAAATACTCAGATCCTTCTGTAGTTCTTGCTCGATATTGAGTGCGATACCGGCACGCGAGGCAGTATGCCGCACTAATGCAATGTCCGGCGGGCTATTTGTGCCAGTCAGCTCGACGGCATTTTGATAGCGGCCCATGCGTGCGCGGTTGACCAGCGCAAGTAGTTTGGCTTTGCCTGGATGGCCTTGCCATTGATAACGACTTTCGAATTCAGTGACGAAAGAGTACTGGCTGAAATCAGGCTTGACAATTTTTCCGTTCGGGACCGACGATAGTTGGAACGTGCCGACGCGTAAAGACCACCAGTTTTCATTCCATTCGACCGCTGCGCCGTAAGTGAAGCCCCACGCATCGGCCGCGTAATCGATCGCACCTGAGTCGATTAGAGACCAATTCATAAAATCAACACGCGGGTCATGGGAATAGCTGTTGGTATCAAAAATATCTGTAACTGAAAATTTACCGACGGTGACTGTTACGTTGTTTTCATTGGCGCTTCCCCCCAACTGGTTGGCTGCGCTGTCTAATTTTTGGCTCTCACCAGCGAGTGGAATGAGTTGACGCAGGAAGGCGCGTGGTAGACGCAAGTATGGACGATTGGCGCCAACCTTGTATGCTTCACCGCTTGGAAATCCAGCAATGCCTACTGTGTTACTCAGGCCAAAGCCCTGGTCAATTTCTGGATTCAACCATATTTGCGCACCAGGCCAAGGGCGTACTCCGGCGTATAGTGTGATGTCGGTTGTTTCTTCAGTGCGGCCTCGGGCATCCAGGCTATTGATACCGCTATACGGCGATCTAAACGAAGAATGTTTTTGGCTTAAATTAGTGATTTGGCCATACACAGCCCATGATTCTTCAATTGTATTTTCAACCGGAACAGGCGTTTCACCAGCGGCGTATGTAGAGCCAATCGTGAAATATAGAACGAACGTAGACACGATCAACAATTTTTTGTTATTCATGTGGGCAATCAAGGATAGGATGAGAAAATGGTAGCGCGATTATATCTTAGCGTTTCTTGTTTTGAATCGCTGGTTCTTGACTTATGGTTTGCACTGTTTCCATCGTACTGATTTGCGAATAATAAATTATTAAGCGCTGATGCTGTCTGTGAACTTCAATTGAAATGAGAAGTGTAAGGCCGTCAAAGAAACCAGACATGCAATCACGATGGCGATGCGAATTGGCAATGCCAGTGTCGCTGTAGCAAACCAGTTCGAGCTAACACTCACCATCAGCATCGTCGCAAATAAACGGAGGTACTCCAATTTTAAATAGAGGACTCGCGTCTCCATCAAACCACCGACTATCCAAAAACCACCGACCAACCATATTGCATAAGCACTCTCTGAAAGCCAGCCCATGCGTTGATAATTCAGTAAAAAATGTGTGGTAATGAGTAATACTAAAGTGAACTGAGTCAGGCAGTACCACATTTTTGCACCATGCAACGGTGGATTGTATGCAGTACGCATTAGATTAAAATTATGATCATATGCGGGCAAATCATGCGGACGCCAACCCGGTGGCATAAACCAGATCGCAAGTTTGTCACGCCAACTTTGCGTGTGCCAGGCATCAGAAAATACCGACAGATAGACTTGCAAATTAGCCCGTACAGGGTTCCAGCTAAGTAAAGGGCTGCGTGTGCCATACACCGGGGCTTCGCACTCCTCGGTATAGCTACCAAATAACCGGTCCCAAATGATCAGGATGCCACCATAATTTTTATCCAGATAGATATCGTTGACACCGTGATGAACTCGATGATTGGAAGGGCTAACAAAGACCCGGTCAAACCAACCTAATTTGTCGATTTGTTGGGTGTGGATCCAAAACTGATAAATTAAGTCGATCAAGGCAACCACGATAAAGACCTTCACCGGATATCCAATCACGGCTAAAGGCAAGTAAAACACCCAGCCAAATACAGCCCCGCTGCTAGTCTGGCGCAATGCAGTAGTCAAATTGTATTCTTCACTTTGATGATGTACCACATGCGCCGCCCAAAGCAAATTGGTCTGATGCCCCATACGGTGTAGCCAGTAATAGAAAAAATCATACAACAACAGACAAGAGATCCAGACCAAGAGACTATCTTCTGATAAATCAAAAATAGCCGCGTGACTGAAAACCCATGCATACACTCCGACCGACAAAAATTTCAAGAAGACTCCTGAAATCTGACTCATCACTCCCAGACTCAGGCTGTTAATTCCATCGTTAATCCTATACTCATGGCACTTTCTGTGTCTGGCGACAAAAAATTCCAAGGCAATCAGGAAAAAAAATACCGTACTGGCTATGGCTATGTATTCTTCTTGCATGTTGCCTCCTGATTACAAACAAATATTTTAATAATTTATGCAAAAAAGAATTGTTCCCATCGTCAAAACAACTGGAAGCGAGTGATTTAACGCTTGAATTCAAGTATCAATTGAAGGTCACGTCGATGCTGAGGAAATATGTCCGCGTATTGTTCACCGCATTGATTGGAGTGCGTCACGAACACCCCATAAAAACATGCCAGTCCCAAGCAGCAGAGCCAGCGCGACATAGAACCAAAACGTCACCGGCGCTTCGTTGCGATCAATGATGGAAAAGCGACTGCTGATCCACCCATTCTGGATGGCGAACACGCCAAAGGTAAATGGTATCGGCGCACCAAGTATCAAATCGAGAGGCGTTGACGTATGTCGATTGAATCCACTGTGCCTTGCCAGAATCGTCACGATGACGAATGCAATGTATCCGATCATCAGATTGCGCTGTGTTTTGCTATACATGGTGTACCTACCGGTATCGAGCGTAGTAGAAAAAATTAATCTTGATTACTGTCCCATTATCTCAGGTTTTCCTTTGCGCATAATACCCCTATGCAGTGCTGTCGGAAGGCGCTTCGCTTTTTCGACGGATATATTTAGATGCTATTTTTCGCTAGTGTATGCGTCGGAAATTGCTTTCTATCGACGGTAATTTTTTGCAGCTATTACCATACGAAATTTGAATGATCTGGCCTACAATTCGCGTAACTATTTTGGTTTAGCCGCAATAAACAGTAAACCACAACACTCAGGGAGTAGACTGTAATGGTCAAGTATTTTCAGACACATCAATAGGTTTTTTTAAAGCATATTCTTTCGAACGAGTATTTGGTCGGCAAAGTGCCGGTGCGACCTTGAACCGGGCGGCCCGTCCGGGCATTTTTAAAACGTGATCTTGAAGCTCGATGCGATCTCGCTCGGCAAACTGGCCGGCAGTGTGATGAGCAGTGCGTCAGGCTGCTGTTGCCAGACCAGCACCTCGGTGCTGCCCACCAGCACTACCGACTTCACTGGCCGCGCCTCGTAGCCGGCCTGCGTGCCGAGTGACTTAATTCGCACTTTCGCTAGCGGCACCCCCAGCGTGATCGCATACAGAGCGTCGCCCTTGCGCGTGAACCGGATGTCTTGCGCGGTATAAGCCGTGTCTTCCTTGAAGTGCCCGGACGCTGCCTTGGTAGGCCCCTCGCCGAAAATCTTCCATGGCCGCGTACCATAAATGGCTTCGCCGTTCACCCCTATCCAGGCCGCCATCTCATCGAGAAACTGCCGCGGCTCGGGCGGCAGGCTGCCATCCGGATACAAGACCACATTAATCAGCAAATTGCCGTTCTTACTGACGATGTCCGACAGCATGTATACCACTTCGCCCGTTGTCTTATACTTGAAGCCTTCGCTGTAGAACCAGTCGCCAATCGAGGTACAGGTTTGCCAAGGCAGCGGATTAATACCCTCCATCACACCGCGTTCGACATCCTGCACTCCGGCCCTACTGATAAATTCTCCGGTACCCATGTCTTTCGAGTTGTACACTGCTTCATTCCTGCCACCATGGGTGCGAATATTGTCGTTATAGAAGTTGGCCAGCATGGTTCTGCCGGTGAGGCCAAACGGAATGCCTCCGTCGGTATATAGGAGGTCGGGCTTGTAATGCATCATCAGGTCGGTGATGCGCTGATACCACTCCTGGTGCCAGGCGGTGTTCTTGGCATACCAGCTTGCTCCCCAGCGAAACGGTTCGTTGTGCTCGGGATGATAGAGTTCCTTGTACTTTGGATCAGCGCCGTCGTAGGCCTGGCCGCCTTTCGGCCACACATTGTCGTAACCATGGCTGGTCGCAAACCAGCCGTAACTAGGCCCGAGGTGCTCGGACACGCCAAAACGCAGCCCGGCTTTTTTTGCAGCTTTTTGAAAGTCGCCCACAATGTCGCGATGCGGCCCCATCTTCACTGCATTCCAGCTGTGGTATTTCGAATCCCATAAGTCGAAATTATCGTGATGCACGGCCATGCTGACGAAATACTTGGCGCCAGCCTTTGCGTACAGCTCCATCAGTGCATCCGGATCGAACTTTTCCGCCTTCCACAGTGGAATGATGTCCTTGTAGCCAAATTCGGTCGGATGGCCGTAAGTCTTCAGGTGGTGCTGGTATTGCGGCGTGCCATAAATATACATATTGCGAGCATACCAGTCCCCGGCCCGTGGCACCGCCTGCGGCCCCCAGTGCGCCCAGATCCCAAACTTGGCGTCGCGATACCACTCCGGCGTCTGATAGTTGCTCAGCGAGGCAGCATCGGGCGTGAACGGCCCCGCCACCCTGCTCAGTTTGACGGCGGGCGCGGCTGCCAGCACCAAGTGATGGGTCACGAGCGCGCACAGCGCCAAGGCGAGGGCAAGGGGGCGTATTTTCATTTCGGGTCTCCTTATGTTTTTATAAATACAATTCCGCCAGCTTAGTGCGAGTCATTCCGACTTGCAACGTTCTTTTTTCGCAATAATGATATCGAAAACGGTATCAGGTGGCGCCTGTCTGGCCTGTGTAAGAATAATTAATACGGTTCCGTCGCATTAACGAGTATTGTCAAGAAAGGGTAAGCGTATGATCTTTCAGAAAAGTGGTGATGTGACATGCTCGATATGAAACGAATGCGGACTCCGCTTGAGGTAATTTTAGGGTTCTGTCGCAATAGCGAATCCAAGGCGAAATTTTGGCAGGCGGACTCCGCCCTTCATTAAACAGAGCGGATTTTTTCTGCCAACGCATAAAATTGGTCGGCAAACGACAGATCATCTGTGCCTTCCATCATCAGTTGGCCCTTGCGAATCAAGTGAATGAGTTCGATACTAGCTAGGATGCTTTTGGCTGATTGGAACGATTTGAATCCGAGCATTGGTTTTGTTATTCGCTTCACTGCGCGATGGTCTTGTTCCACCATATTATTTAGGTACTTGACCTGTCGGACCACCATCGGTATTTCCATGTCGGC
>JANYFV010000155.1 GCA_025359635.1 Undibacterium sp.
ACCGCAGCCAGTGACTTTGAACTCAAATCCAACAGCGACCTAGCCATCGCCTGCTTCCGCTATATCGGAAAAAATCTCTCGCCAGAAGCAATTGTCGAGATCAACCAACAACTGATCCCGGCATTGGAAGCAGACGGCCGCATCTTCATCACCGGCACCCGACTAAACGACGAATTTGTCTTACGCGCCTGCATCATCAATCACCGCAAGAATGAAACTTCGATAGACTATTTGTTGGCGACCATACGTGAGCTTGCTGAGAACTTGCTGTGAGCTCAGCTTAGGTGAATCCCTTAGTGAAACTATCATCACCTTATTTTTAGCGGAAATTTAATACCGATATCAATTGACATTCAAACTGGAGAATCAAACCGTGAACCATTCGCCTACGTTGCGACGACGGCAAGCAAGACTAAGCATGAATTGCTTCTATCCTTAGATGCGGGCGAAATTATTGGCTATAGAAGCCAGGATTTTCGCACAAATTCTTAACGGCTACGACATGGTCTTCGATACCTTGGCTGGTGACGCATTGATCAGCTCACTCAAAGTCTTGCGCGAAGGCGGAATCGTGGTGTCAGTGGCTGGCCCTCTCGATCTTGAATTGGTACGCGACTGGCCCATGCCCTTCTATTTGAGACTCTGGATACGGGCAATTAGCTGAAAAGTTCGCCGCCTTGCGCACCAGTGCAAATGTCGCTATCGCTTCATGCTGATGCAGCCGAGCGACATTCAGTTGGTAGAAATCGCGACACTCATCGACAATGAAATCATCCGTCCGGTTATTGACAGAATTTATTCGTTTGATGAAATTGACAAGGCGATTGCCTGTTCTAAAACTAGGCGGGCAACTGGAAAAATCATTGTCAGCCAAAGTCAGGCGAAGACGGCTAGCGATGCCGATGTGTACGTCATTGATTGAACCGAGTAGTTGGGCTGCAAAAGCGTAAGCCCAAGCTACAAAAATGGCACTTCAGGTGCCATTTTCTATTTTTTACGCAATCACCAAATTCGCCAATTTCACCAATTCAGCTGACAAGCAAGTGCAAGCATCGCCAAAGCCAACACAAAATAAATCACTTGTAGAGGTATCATCCATTTTACCCAGCTTGTCCATGGGATACCGGCCAAGGCTAGTACGCCAACGGTGATGCCGGAAGTAGGAATAATTGGCGTAGTGAATTCACCGAATTGAAATGCCAGCACAGCGGTTTGCCTTGAGACGCCAACCAGATCGGCTAGCGGTGCCATGATGGGCATCGTTAGCGCTGCCTGCCCGCTGCCCGAATGAATAAAGAAATTGATCACTGATTGAATCACGAACATTTTATGTGCTGCAAAAACCGGATTAGCGGACTGCACAAACGGCATCAAAGAATACAACAGTGTGTCGATGATATGGGCATCGCGCGCAAGTATCATGGTGCCACGTGCCAGGGCGATCACCAAGGCTGTCGTCACCAGATCTTTCGCACCGTGCATAAATGCGCTCACCAATTCATCCGAACTTAAACGACCAACTATACCGACCGAAATCGTCATCACGAGAAATAAGGCAGCAATCTCGCTAATGAACCAATCGTACTTCACAACACCCACGACCATCGTCACCAGAGTCGCAAGGAACAACCATAGGACGCTCTTATGCACGCCTGTCATCCCGGCAAACTCATTGAGATCATTGTGCTGCAGCTGTTTGCGCTTTTCTTGATCGATGTCAAAAGTGGGGCTTAATGCCGGGTTGTTCTTGATGCGCTTGGCGTACCACATTAAAAATGCGATGGTTAAACCGGTTGCGGCCGCCCAAACCACTATTCTAAAAGCGATGCCAGAAAACACTGGCACCCCTGCAATACCTTGTGCGATGCCGACGTTGAACGGGTTCAGGAAGGCGGCGGCAAAGCCAATTTGCGAACCGATAAAAGGAATCGATACACCAATGATGGAGTCATACCCCAGCGCCAATGCCAGCGGGATAAAAATCATCACGAAAGGTATCGCCTCTTCGGCCATGCCGAAGGTGGCACCGCCTAAAGAAAACAGCGTCACAAATACCGGAATAATCATGGCGCGCACCAGGCGTGAATGGGTATGCGCCTTTGCTACGGATTTGATCATCGAGTCTATCGATTCTGTCTTTTGCAAAACCGCAAAAGCACCGCCGACAATCAAGACAAAACAGATGATTAAAGCCGCTTCAACAAAACCTTTGATCGGTGCCATCATGAGGGCAATAAAGCCCTGCGGCATACTGGCAATGTAATGAAACGAGGCGGGATCGATCAATGATTTTCCATTCACCATATGCGTATCGTATTGGCCGCCGGGCACTAGCCATGTTGCCATTGCGATCATCGCCAGCAGCGAACACAACAGCACAAAGGTATTCGGCATTTTTAATTTTTTTAAC
>JANYFV010000191.1 GCA_025359635.1 Undibacterium sp.
TCAAAAATCAAAAATCAAAAATCAAAAATCAAAAATCAAAAATCAAAAATCAAAAATCAAAAATCAAAAACAGTCTACAAAAAAGCGACCAAACAGGTCACGAAAATTAAGCGAATATCGTAAGTAAACAAGCCATCAAAATTCAAACGAATATGACTTATTGAAGGTAAAAATATCCCGTTCTTCTGTATTGATAAAACAAAAAAACCTCACCCAAGCCCTTAGTTGCCGGGGCTTGTAATGAGGTTTTACCTTGTTCGATCTTTGCTGCTAGCAGCTAAAGAAAAAAATGAGCTACGGCGCTGAATTCTTTCCCTTAGCTGTTTTGGTTGCTTTCGGTTTATCTGGCTTCTTATTGCGGCTCACGAATGTCGGCGAATTTTATTTTTGCGTTGCCAATCTTTGCATTGCCTCTGCTGCTGTGACGATGGGTATTTGTTGAAATTCTTTGAGCGTCAACAAATCTTCATCACCCGATACGATCAAGTCAGCCTGTCCCGCCAGTGCACAAGCGAGTACGGCATCATCGTCGGGATCACGGCACACAGGATGCGGCAGTGGCGGCGCTGCAACCATGTCGGCCAAGACATGTAATTCACTTAAAATCTGTTGATGTGTACGCGTGGTGCGCTGGAGAATGCTGGTAAATTTGGGACGAGCGATCACCTCGGCCAATTCTTCAAATAACACATGACTCATCACCAATTCGACGACGCCAAAGCGTACTTGGCTCAATAAAGTATGTGGCGTACCTTTCCACAATAAGCCAGACAACAGCACATTGGTATCAATGACGATCCGCACGTTGCCGTTCCTCACGTGCTACAGTAATTTCAGCCTTGATTTCTTCCATTGACATGGGTGCGCTGTCTGTTGCGGCGACTTCGTCAGCCACGGTGAGCAGATAGTCAGCGGCTTGTTGTCTGCGTAGCGCATTAGACAGCAAGCGCTCTAATGCTTGCGGTGTCAGCAGCCCAGCGGCTTGCGCGGCTTGCGCTGTAGCATCGGGCAATTCAATTTGGATCTTGGTCATAAAATGTCCTTTCTGATTTAGCGTGCCAAAGCTTGCAAATGTTTCTTGGTTAAAAAAGCGTCGAGCAATTTCTTCACCACGTTTTTATCTTCCTCAGGCAAATGCTCTACTTCTTGAAATTGTTTAAGTAATTCTCTATCCGCAAAATGTGCCTTAGCCACATCATCAATGGCGCCTTCCAGTAAATAGTCACTGGTCACGCCCAATGCATCAGCCAAACGCTTAAGCGTATCGCCACTAGGTCTAGATGCGCCACGCTCAAAACGCCCGATATGGGTGTAATGCAGTGCTGCTAATTGGCCTAGTTGCGTTTGGGACAAATTTTTTTGTTTGCGCAGCTCGCGTAAGCGCAGCGCAAAGCCTTCAAGTACCTTGTTCATATCTAGCACCCCCGTCATAGAAATTGGATTAGATATAGCCATGTTGGCTGATTTAGCCCTAAAAAACCATGCGTTAGTGCGTGATATTAGAGTGTTTATGATTGACATGATAAAGCATGCTGGCTGCAGTATCAAGCATCAACGCATCATCAAAAAATATTTATATGGGGTGTAAAAAGATGGCACGTTTCACAGAAATAGAGATAGCACAGCTAAAAAGTGAGGTATCGGCCAAGCGGCTTGGTCAGTACTTCTGCAACCAATGTATTGACTTACCCGCAGCACTCAACCCGCAACCCGCAACCCGCAACCCGCAACCCGCAACCCGCAACCCGCAACCCAGGCAAACTGGTCAGCAAACTCAAGACAGGCAATGGCACCAGCGGTGACCGCATTCTCACTTACCATTATCAAAGGACAACGGAGGGGCAAGCCTTACATTTGACATTAAGTAAGCATAGAGTGCGTACCGGGTAGGTAGGGCAAACGTTTTATCTGTCCAACAATTTATGCGTGATTAGTGTGCGTGTTGGGTTGAATAGTCTTTATTTTTTCAAATTAATCAAACGGGCATACGCATCGTGCGGGGCACGTTTTCGATCAAATAGTAAGGGGTAGTCGGTTCTGCCTTTAATCGGAAAATCATTGAGCCAGCTGACGTCATCGCTTACGCCCCAAGTTGTGACGCGTTCAATGTGAGCGCGATTTCTGATCAGCATTTCAAATAACGATTCCCAGCGTTTGGCCAGTTTGTCTTCTATCTCTTTGGGCAAGCCATTTTTGTAGGGATCACGCGCAGACGTATACTCAAATCGGGTAGATACTTCCGCGATGGGTAGATTCCATACTTGCGGTAACACATCAATATCTAATTCGGTCAGATGGACCCGCAAGCCCAACTTGGCGAAATTAAGAATACTCTTTTCAATCTGTTCAATGCTAGGGCCGCTGATACTCAAGTGCGCCTGGATACCTACACCATTTATAGGGACCTCTTTTTTCTGTAAGCGCTTTAATAATGCAATGGCAGCTTCGTGCTTGCCAGCTTGTTCAATGTTGTAATCGTTATAGATTAAATGCGCATCAGGGTCGGTCTCGTGTGCGACGTTAAAGGCATGGCTGATGAAATCTTCGCCAAGAATATTGAAATAGTGGCTTTTGCGCATGGGGTTGCCGGCGCCATCATCAATTGCCTCATTGACCGCATCCCAGGCCATAATTTTGCCTTTGTAGCGACCGACCAAGGTGCTAATGTGATGGTCCATTTTCTTTTTTAGCTGCTCGGCGCTAATGTAATTGCCTTTGTCATTTTTAAACACGCTATCTGGAATTTGGGAGTGCCATGCTAGCGTATGACCAACGGTGTACATGGCGTTTTTTACGCCAAACTCGACGAATTTATCTCCGTCTTTGAAATTCCATCCTTCTTCCGCGGTTCTTACGCTCTCCCATTTAAGGCAGTTTTCAGGTGTGATGGAATTAAATTCACGAGCCACTAGCGCAGAGAGTTGCTGATCGTTTTTCTCAAGGATATCCGAACCAATTGCTGTGCCTATCTTAAAGTCCTTGGCGTAATAATCTTTTAGGCCGGTGTGCTTTAAGGCTTCTGCAAAGGCATTGGCTTTTATTTGCGAGATTAGGAAAGTGGCGCCAGCGCCAGCGATAAATTTTCGACGAGATACGGTCATGGTAATTCCTCTTTTTGTGTTTTTCTTAATATGCTGCAAATGAGGTTTTCATTTGTTAACTAATCAGGAACTAATTTGTTTAATTATGCTGTTCAAATATTTTATTTATTTAATTAGTTCGATGGATTGACTAAATCGATTTTAGCACTTATTCTATCGAAACTCTTTCTAATTAATTAAAAATGCAAACTAATTTATGAATCAACTTGAACAGTTAAAGCAGTATTCCGTGGTTGTCGCTGATACCGGTAATGTGGAGAGCATTGCCCAGTTTTCTCCGCGCGATGCAACCACGAATCCGTCTTTAATTCTGAAGGCTGCAAAAAGTCCTGAGTACCGCTCTATTCTGATGCAGGCATTATCCTCAAGCAAAAACGTACCGCTCGATGACGCAATGGATGCGGTGATCGTTCAATTTGGTTTAGAAATTCTGAAGAATGTGTCGGGCCGGGTATCGAGTGAAGTTGATGCAAGGCTGAGTTTTGATACGGATGCCACCGTAAAACGTGCGCGCAGAATTTTTGCCAGGTACCTGGCAGCTGGCATTTCTGGTGATCGCATCCTGATAAAAATTGCTGCAACATGGGAAGGAATTCAGGCTGCAAGAATATTGGCAACAGAAGGAATTCGCACCAATTTAACGCTGGTGTTTAATCTCTCTCAAGCGATTGCTTGTGCGGATGCGAAAGTGCAGTTGATTTCACCTTTTGTCGGTCGGATTTATGATTGGCACAAAAAGACACTAGGCGGACAGTGGGATGCTGCCACGATGAGCGGTGTCAATGATCCTGGTGTGAAGTCGGTCAGCAATATTTACCATTTCTACAAAAACCAAGGCGTTGAAACTGAAATAATGGCGGCCAGTTTTAGAAGCGTTGAGCAAGTTATTTCTCTCGCAGGGTGCGACCTTCTGACGATCAGCCCAGCTTTGCTTGAGCAGATGCAAGCTAGCAACGACAAGCTTGTCCCTTCGCTTAAATACGATCAACAAATTTCAGCATCTGAAACACGGGAAGTTTTAACGGAAGCGCAATTTCGCTTGCAAATGAACCGTGATGCCATGGCAACAGAAAAATTGGCGGAAGGTATTCGACTTTTTGAAGAAGATACATTGAGCTTAGAAGCCTTGGTCACAGAAATTCTTTCAGCGAAAACGTCCAAATGAGTAAAGCTAGCCACAATTATCTGGGGATAGATCTAGGTACCTCAGAAGTAAAAGTGTTGATCATGAGTGGGCAGGGGAGTGTGCTGGCAGTCGCGCATTCTGCATTAACTTGGGAGCAACTGGCACCAGGTTGGGCCGAGCAAGATCCCTCATCATGGTGGAATGCGGTCATCGATGCCTGCAAGCAGTTGCAGGCACAAGCGCCTGAACAGTATGCCGCAGTGAATGCCATCGGCCTGTCGGGTCAGATGCATGGCGCTACCTTGCTCGACGAGCAGCACAATATTCTACGTCCCTGTATTTTGTGGAACGACACGCGTAGTGCAAAGCAATGCGAAGAATTAACTGCAGCCTGCCCGCAATTACATAGCATCGCCGGCAATCTCGCCATGCCAGGTTTTACTGCCCCTAAAATCGCATGGTTGCAAGCAAACGAGCCGGGTATTTTCAAACGCATTGCGACAGTTTTACTGCCTAAAGATTATGTGAGATTTTTACTCACCGGCAGCATGGTGTCCGAGATGTCGGATGCGGCCGGTACTTTATGGCTTGATGTAGAAAAACGTGATTGGTCTGATTCTTTATTGTTTGCGACGGGCCTGACGCGATCACATATGCCAAGCCTGGTTGAAGGGAGCGCCATATCCGCGCATCTGAATGCGCATGCGGCAAAACTACTCGGCTTGAAATCAGGTATTCCCGTAGCGGGTGGTGCTGGTGATAATGCCGCCAGTGCGATTGGTATTGGTGCGATTCGCACAGGTGATAGTTTTGTTTCTCTTGGTACCAGCGGTGTGTTATTTTCTGTCACTGATCGCCATCGGCCAAATGTACAAGAGGCTGTGCACGCCTTCTGCCATGCATTACCCGGCATGTGGCATCAGATGACAGTGATGCTGTCTGCTGCCAGTGCCTTGCGCTGGATTACGCAGACCACCGGATTTGCCAGCGAAACCGCCTTATTGGCGCAAGTAGCTGAACTGAGCGCGAGCGATAGAGAATCTGCGCCACTATTTTTGCCCTATCTTTCAGGTGAACGTACACCGCATAACGATGCTTTGGCGAGCGGAGTGTTTCTTGGTCTGCGTCACAAACATGGCGCGGCACATCTGGCTTATTCGGTGATTGATGGTGTCAGCCTGGGGATGCGCGATGGCTTAGATGCCTTGCGCAGCGCCGGAACGCAGATCGATCAAATTCAATTGGTGGGCGGAGGCTCACGTAGTGCCTTGTGGGCGCAATTGCTCGCCAATGCGCTCGACGTCAAAGTTGAGATAGGCCAGGATAGCGGCGTTGGTGCCGCCTTGGGCGCAGCTCGCCTTGCACAACTCTGTGAATCAGATGCTTCAGTTGATCTGATTGAAGCGATTTGCCGCAAACCAAAAATAAATTCAGCATTTCAGCCCCAAGCCGACGCAGTGCGCTTGTCAGAAAAACGACAGAAACTTTTTAGATCTACCTACCAGAGCATGAAGCCGATTTTTCAAGCGGCAGCAGAATAAATTCAACACGCATTCACAACACGCATTCACAACATTAAATTAACTCCACACGAGACCCGACATGACTGACTATTTTAAAGACATCGACCCTATCCGCTACGAAGGCCCACAATCCACTAATCCGCTAGCGTATCGCTGGTACGACGAAAACCGTATCGTGATGGGTAAAACCATGAAGGAGCAACTCCGCTTCGCGGTTTGCTACTGGCACAATTTCTGCTGGAATGGCTTTGATCCATTTGGCTATGATGGTACTTACCAGCGCCCTTGGCAAGGTGGTAGCAACCCTATGGCTGGTGCCAAGGCAAAGGCAGATGCGGCATTTTCTTTCATGAGCAAACTTGGCCTGCCTTACTATTGTTTCCATGATCGTGATGTCGCTCCTGAAGGCGCTACACCGCGCGAAAGTGTCGAGAATCTCAAGGCCATGGTTGACGTGCTCGGACAGAAGCAAGCCGATACCGGCATCAAACTCTTGTGGGGTACAGCCAACGCATTTAGTCATCGTCGTTATATGTCTGGTGCAGCGACCAATCCAAATCCAGAGATATTTGCTTTGGCCGGTCTTCAGGTGCGCGAAGCGATGAACGCGACCAGAGCCTTGGGCGGTACTAACTATGTGTTGTGGGGCGGTCGTGAAGGCTACGAAACTTTATTGAATACTGATCTGCGTCGCGAAGGCGAGCAGTTTGGCCGCTTCCTGCAAATGGTGGTCGAATACAAGCACAAGATAGGCATCCCTGGTTTCATCATGCTAGAGCCGAAACCACGTGAGCCATCCAAGCACCAATACGATTTCGACGTTGCCACGGTGTATGGCACGTTGAAGCAATGGGGACTGGAAAAAGAAGTCAAAGTGAATATCGAGGCGAATCACGCGACCTTGGCCGGACATAGTTTTGAGCATGAAATCGCGACCGCGAACGCTCTGGGCATCTTTGGTTCTCTCGACATGAACCGTGGTGATATGCAGTGTGGTTGGGATACCGATCAGTTCCCGAATAACGTACCGGAAACCGCTCTGGCGATGTACTACGTATTGCAAGGCGGCGGCATGACTCACGGCGGCTTGAATTTTGACGCAAAAGCGCGTCGCCAATCGTTAGACCCGGCCGATATGTTCCACGGCCATATCGGCGGTGTCGATGTGTGCGCACGCGGTTTGCTGATTGCAGAACAAATGATCAACAACGGTGGTATGCATAATTTTGTTGAACAGCGCTATGCCGGATGGCAGGCACCTTGGGCACAAGAAGCATTGAGTGGCAAATGCACTCTTGATACGATTGCCGATCACGCTATCAATAGAAATATTGACGAAGCACCAGTGTCTGGCGGTCAGGAATATCTGGAAAATCTGATTAACCGTTTCTGTTAAACAGATTAGTCAGGATAGAAATTAATGTTAACTCGTAGAGACCTTGCCAACGCCATTCGCGTGCTGACGATCGATGCCGTTCAAAAAGCGAATTCAGGGCACCCCGGTGCCCCGATGGGAATGGCGGATATTGCGGAGGTGCTTTGGAACGATTTTTTAAAACACAATCCAGGCAATCCGAACTGGCCAGATAGAGATCGCTTCGTTCTCTCCAACGGGCACGGCTCTATGTTGATCTATTCGCTGTTGCATCTCAGTGGATACGACTTGAGCATTGATGATCTAAAACAGTTTCGTCAACTACACTCAAAAACGCCGGGGCACCCAGAGCGCGGCTACACACCAGGCGTAGAAACCACCACTGGGCCACTAGGGCAGGGCATCGCCAACGCGGTCGGATTTGCACTGGCAGAAAAAATACTTGCAGCGCAATTCAATCGAGAAGAACATACCATCGTTGATCACCACACGTATGTATTTTTGGGTGACGGCTGCATGATGGAAGGCGTATCGCACGAAGCATGTTCATTAGCCGGAACACTAGGGCTGGGAAAGTTAATCGCTTTCTACGATGACAATGGTATTTCTATCGATGGACATGTTGAAGGGTGGTTTACCGATGACACGCCCAAGCGGTTTGAAGCTTATGGCTGGCAAGTGATTCCAGATGTTGACGGCCATAATGCAGAGGCGATCAATGCTGCGATAGAACTTGCCAGAAGCGAAAAAAATAAACCTACGCTCATCTGCTGCAAAACCATTATCGGCTTTGGTTCACCCAATAAGCAGGCATCACATGATTGCCACGGATCGCCTTTGGGTGCCGAGGAAATTGCGCTTGTTCGTCAAAAATTAAATTGGCACGCTGCACCGTTTGAGATTTCGCGAGAGATTTATCAGGGCTGGGATGCGAAGGAGGAAGGGGCGCTGTATGAAGCGGTATGGGCTAAAAAAATGCGGACCTATCAAATTGCCTATCCCGAGCTAGCGGCTGAATTTGAACGACGTGTGATAAAACAAGAATTGCCAGTTGGCTTCGTCGAAGACGCACAAAAATTTATTGCGGAAAATCAAGCTAAGAATGAAAAAATGGCGAGCCGTAAAGCCTCACAAAATGCCATCGCTCACTTTGGGTCGGTATTGCCTGAATTACTCGGTGGATCTGCTGATCTGGCAGGATCAAATTTAACCTTGTGGCGTGGTTCAAAAGGCATATCAGCAAACGATGCATCCGGTAATTATTTGTACTACGGCGTGCGTGAATTTGGGATGAGCGCCATCATGAATGGTATTTCAGCTCATGGCGGTTTTATTGCGTATGGGGCGACGTTTTTGATGTTCATGGAGTATGCGCGTAACGCCTTGCGTATGGCCGCACTCATGAAAATTCAGAATATTTTTGTGTATACCCATGATTCAATCGGGCAAGGTGAAGATGGCCCGACGCACCAGCCAATCGAGCAACTCACCGCCATGCGCTCAACGCCCAATTTGCAAACCTGGCGGCCGGCTGATGCGACGGAAACAGCAGTTGCGTGGAAATGTGCGCTTGAGCATAAAACCGGGCCTTCGGCGCTGGTGTTTAGCCGTCAAAATATAGGCGCTTTTGTACGTACATCAGCACAAGTTGAGGCAATTGAGCGTGGTGGCTATATCTTGCTAGAACCAGAAGGCGTGCCGCAAGCCATTTTAATTTCAACCGGATCTGAAATGGATATAACGGTTCAGGCGGCAGTTCGCTTAAATGCCAGTGGTCAGCGCATTCGTGTTGTATCGATGCCTTCGACCTCGGTATTTGATCTGCAGGATGACAGCTACAAAGAACAGGTTTTACCTGGTCACATTACAGTCAGAGTCGCCATTGAAACCTCGCATGTCGACTATTGGAGAAAATATGTTGGATTGAATGGTGCTGTCATTGGTATGACTAGCTTCGGCGAATCAGCACCTGGGCCAGTGTTGCTTGAGTATTTCGGTTTTACTGTAGAGCATATCGTCAATGTGGTGCAGTCAATGTTGAGTACGCTATCGGCGGTGTCGAGCGTGCATTAAACGCGATATTGCCGTGTGTTTTACCAGCTAGGGAAGCGCCGATTTAGTCGCTATCCCCGCATTCGCGAGGATGACGCAATCGAATAAATCTGCGCTTCCCTATTGAGTATGGATATATTTTAATTCTAAAAAAAGAGACGAACGATGACAACTTTATCCGCACAATTACCTGAAAATCATACGCTCTCGGTGGTCGAAAAAATTGGCTATAGCCTGGGCGATCTGGCTGCCAATTTAATCTTTCAAACACTGGTCACCTTTCTCGCTTTTTTTTATACCGATGTGTATGGCCTGGCGCCCGCAACGGCTGCCGGTATCATGGCTGTCGGCGGTATTTTTGGGGCGTGTTTTACGCCGGTGATGGGGATTATTGCTGACCGTACCCGTACTCGCTGGGGGAAATTTCGTCCTTGGCTTCTTTGGACCTCGGTCCCTTTTGGCGCGGTAGCACTGCTTGCATTCAGTACACCTGATTTTAGTCCAAACGGAAAAGTGATTTATGCGGTGATCACCTACGTTTTGCTGCTGATTGTTTACGCCGCCAATAACTTGCCGTACTCCGCCCTAAGCGGTGTACTCACCGGCAGTATGGCCGAGCGCAATAGCTTGTCGTCGTATCGTTTTGTTGCAGTCATGTTTGCGCAATTCGTGATTCAAGTGTTGCTACTGCCTCTCGTATTGATCCTCGGTGGCGGTGATAAAGCGGTCGGCTTTCACAACACCATGATGTTATTTTCTATCGTAGGGACACTGTTTTTCTTAATCGCCTTTTTCACTACGAAAGAACGTGTATTGCCTGTCGTTGAAACTCGTTCAAGTGTAGGTCAAGATATTTCCGATTTAGTGAAAAATGTTCCCTGGATTATCATGCTCATCGTCACTATTTTGGTATTTGTGACTTTGGCATTGAAGGGCGGTTCCTACATTTATTATTTTAAAAATTATGTCAGTGAACCCGACCTCGCTAATTTTTTACAAAGTATAGGATTTAACGGATTTATCGACGGTTTAAATCATGTATTAGCCAGCGTTGGTTTGAGTGAATTTAAATGGCCAAAAGATGCCGCGACCTCTGGTTTTAGCCTGTTCAATGCGTGCGGCATTATCATGATGATTGTAGGGATAGGCTTTTCTAAAGGCCTGGCAGATAAGTTTGGTAAAAGAAACGTATTTGGTTTTACGCTTTTTTTAGCCACCATTTTTGTGTTTGTTTTCTATTTTTTTCCCGCCGATAACATCGGCATTATGTTTATCTCGCAACTTTTACATGGTTTTTTTTACGGCATTACTATTCCTTTGTTATGGGCAATGATCGCAGACGTTGCCGATTTTTCTGAATGGAAAAATGGTCGTAGAGCGACGGCGATCATTTTTTCGGCAATGATACTTGGATTGAAAGCGGGCTTAACTATTGGTGGTTCTCTGGTCGTCGGTTTATTGGCCATGTACGGATACGATGCAAGTTTAGGAACACAGACTGCACCGACAGTGCACGGCATTTTATTGTCTGTGAGCGTGTATGCATCGATTCCGTTTTTTGCTGCAGCCGGGTTCATGTATTTTTACAAAATCGATAAAACTCTGGAAGCCCAGATTGAATCAGATTTGGCTGCGCGCAGAAAAGCAGCTGGACATTAATGAAATAGATTTTTAGGCCGGTTGAACTGATCATCTCAACCGGCTTATTTGCAAAAAAGGTAGGTTATGTCAGAAGACAAGAATTTAGATTTTGATTTATTAAAAACCAAAGCAATTTCTCAACCCTTGGTTGAGCATATTTACACTGCTGATCCGTCTGCGCATGTGTTTGACGGGAAGATCTATATTTATCCATCGCATGATATTGAAGCGGGCATCCCGTTTAATGATAATGGCGATCATTTCAGCATGGAGGATTACCACGTTATTTCCATGGAGACGCCCGATAGCCCTGCGGTCGATCATGGCGTAGCTTTGCATGTCAACGATGTTGCCTGGGCAGACCGGCAGATGTGGGCACCTGATGCCGCGTATAAAAACGGAAAATATTATTTTTATTTTCCCGCAAAACGTAAGGACGGAATCTTTCAGATTGGCGTGGCCGTAGGCGATACACCAGTGGGTCCTTTTACGCCAGAACCTGAAGCGATCAAAGGCAGTTACACCATCGACCCGGCAGTACTTGAAGACAATGACGGAAAATACTATATGTATTTTGGCGGTATTTGGGGTGGGCAGCTGCAAAATTATCGCGACAATGTCTATCATGCTGGCCTGGGTGAACCTGCTGATCACGCGCCTGCACTCGGTGCCAGGGTAGCGCGCCTCAGTGATGACATGAAGGAGTTTGCCGAAGCGCCTCGTGAGATCGTGATCCTTGATGAAAATAATGAACCCTTACTGGCAGGTGATCACGATCGTCGATTTTTTGAAGGCTCGTGGATGCACAAATACAATGGGAAATATTATTTTTCTTATTCGACGGGTGATACGCATTTTCTTTGTTACGCCATTGGGGACAATCCTTACGGCCCATTTACGTACTGCGGACAAATTTTAACGCCAGTGATCGGGTGGACTACGCATCATTCGATTTGTGAATTTCAAGGCAAGTGGTATTTGTTTTACCATGATTCTATTTTGTCGAAAGGTGTGGCACATCTACGCTCGATAAAAATGGCCGAAATTCAATACAGAGCGGATGGAAGTATTGTCAGCTTAGACCCTTATCCGGCATGAAGTTATTTTTAGGGAGACGCAGATTTACTCCGTTCGCCCTGAGCTTGTCGAAGGGCATATCCTTAGTAAATTAGCACGCAACGGGACTTTCATGAGCAAGATGAGTAACAAGCGCAGACACTTTTTATCATCAATGACCGGCCTGGCAGGTCTTGCCGTATTTCAGCCTGATTTAAGTATCGCGGCATCAGGTCCGAAAAAAGTAATGCGCTACAAGGATGCGTCGGTACCGATTTCTGACCGCGTTGATGATTTGCTGGCACGCATGAGCTTGGAAGAAAAAGTCATGCAACTCCAATGCACGTGGGAAAACAAAAAACTGTTTCTTGATGCCAGTGGCCAGTTTTCGGCAGAGATGGCAAGCAAGGCTTATCCGAATGGTTTAGGCATGGTGGCACGGCCATCTGATCGCCACGGAACTACGCCAAGCGCGAGCGTTGTTGCTGGAGATAGCGGTTCGGTTCCAAATCGTGACGCTGTCGAAACCGCCACTCTTGTCAATGCGATGCAGAAGTGGGCGCTGGAACAGACTCGATTGGGCATTCCCATGTTGATGCATGAAGAGGCCTTGCACGGTTATGTTGCGCGAGGCGCGACCTGCTTCCCGCAAGCCATAGGCATTGCCTCTTCATTTGATCCAGAAATGGCAAGCAAGATATTTAGCGTTGCGGCGCGAGAAATGCGCGCCCGCGGTGCCAACTTTGCGTTAGCGCCCGTGGTTGATGTAGCGCGCGATCCCCGTTGGGGGCGGATCGAAGAAACGTACGGAGAAGATCCGTATCTCTGCGCTGAAATGGGTAAAGCCGCAGTCATCGGTTTTATGGGGAAATCCAGGCAGTTAGCGCAGGATAAAGTGTTCGCCACACTCAAGCATATGACTGGCCATGGTCAACCGGAAAATGGCACAAATACTGGCCCGGCGGGGATAAGTGAACGGGAGTTGCGGGAAGAATTTTTCCCTCCGTTTGAGAAGCTTGTGCGCGAGACCAATGTCAGCGCGATTATGCCGTCCTACAATGAAATTGATGGCGTTCCTTCGCACGCCAATCACTGGATGTTGACAAAAATTTTGCGTGATGAATGGGGTTTTAAAGGCATCACCGTTTCTGACTATTTTGCATTATCAGAGTTGGTTACGCGGCACCGCCTGGCTATTGATAATACTGAGGCAGCCTATCGTGCAATCACGGCAGGTGTTGATGTAGAAACGCCAGATGCTGCGGGCTATTTGACCTTATCCGCACTGGTTAAATCCAGACGCATTACAGAAAAGAGCATAAATGCAGCTGTGCGTCGTGTCTTGGAGCTTAAGTTTCTTGCAGGTCTATTCGATAACCCCTACGTGGATGCCAGTGTGGCAGAGCAACTGACCGCGACGCCAGATGCGGTTGCCTTGGCGCGAGAAGCAGCAACACGTTGCGTTGTTTTACTTAAAAATAACAAAAATCTATTGCCACTCGATCCCAAAAAAGTAGGCAAAATTCTGCTCTTGGGAACCCATGCCAAGGACTGTCCAATTGGCGGCTACTCCGATATACCGCGTCATGTCGTGTCGATTTACGAAGCGTTAAAAGCAGAAAGCCTGGCACAAGGGTTTGAACTTGATTATGCCGAAGGTGTGCGGATTACCGAGAGCCGTTTATGGGGGAAAGATGAGATTGAATTTACCCCGCCCGCGGTCAACGCACAATTGATCGCACAAGCACTAGAAGCGGCAAAGTCGGCAGATACTATCATTATGGTGTTAGGTGATAACGAACAGACTAGTCGCGAAGCCTGGTCAGACAGTCACATCGGTGACCGTTCTACTCTCGATATGTTGGGACAGCAAAACGATCTGGCTAAAGCGATTTTTGATTTAGCTAAGCCGACCATAGTATTTTTGCTTAACGGACGCCCGTTGTCAGTCAATCTATTAGCCGAACGTGCTGATGCAATCGTTGAAGGTTGGTACATGGGGCAGGAAACTGGTCACGCGGCGGCGGACATTTTGTTCGGTCGCGTCAATCCAGGTGGAAAATTACCAGTCTCTATTGCGCGCCATGTAGGGCAATTGCCCATCTATTACAATCACAAACCAACGGCCCGTCGCGGTTATCTTGACGGCTCCACCAAGCCGTTATTTCCTTTCGGTTTTGGTCTGAGCTACACCACTTTTGCAATTTCTGAACCGCGCTTAAGCAAGGCACGGATAGCGCAGGGCGAGAGTACCAAAGTGCTGGTCGATGTCAAAAATCTCGGTACACGAAAAGGCGACGAGGTCGTACAAATCTATATCCGCGATGATGTCAGTTCAGTCACCCGACCAGTGCTTGAGTTGAAAGCGTTTCAACGTTTATGTCTGCAGCCTGATGAGAGTCGCACCCTGTCATTCGACATCAAACCGTCTGATTTGTGGTTCTATAACATGGACATGAAACGTGTAGTCGAGCCTGGATCTTTCACCATTCATGCAGGAGCTGACAGCGTTAAGCTTAAATCAGTCAAACTGATCGTAGGCTAGGCGGCACCAGGCTTCGTCGGTGCGCCTGGCTGGAATAATTTTACGTAAGTCCTATCATTATTAATGAAGTCGATTTTTCATACTTTCTGAACGCCCGCATGCGTGACTTTGGCGTATTTTTCCCAGCGACGGCTTTTCCAGCGTAAATACATTGTGATACCGCGTACCCATTCGTCGATGGTGAAGGCGACCCAGACTCCCGGCAGCCCCCAGCCCAAATGCAAGCCGAGAAACCAGGCTACCGGTAC
>JANYFV010000236.1 GCA_025359635.1 Undibacterium sp.
GATCAGAGCCGGAACCTGGTTCAGAATACCCTTGGCACCACCAGTCATCGCAATTTAAAATGCGCGGCAAGTAGTAATCTTTTTGTGCCTGATTACCAAATGCCATGATGACCGGTGCCACCATCATTACGCCAAATGGCATGATGCGCGGCGTGCCAGCAGTCGCGCATTCTTCCTCAAAAATGTGCCTCAGTGTTGGTGCCCAGCCGGTGCCACCATATTGCTCGGGCCAGCCTGTTGCAACCCAGCCCTGTTTAGCCAGAATCTTGTGCCAGCGCACAAAGTCATCTTTGGACAAACGTTTGTGATTGAGTACCTTGTGCTGTAGGTCTGCCGGTAAATTTGCCGCTAGATAGGCGCGTACTTCGTCACGGAACGCGATTTCTTCCGCGCTATAGTTCAAATCCATTTTCTCTCCTGATTTTTATAACAAATTATCTGGTCGATGTTGGTCGTGGAGTAAAAAAGCACGATCGTTCCAAATGGATTGTACAACGGATTTTCTGGTGTGTGGAAATCTAATGAAAAATCGTAAAAAGAGGGGGATTTATTTCTGAAACTACATAAGTTATTGATTTGCTACGGCACTCACATGTCCGTTCACATCATTCTCGCGGACGCGGGAATCGAGCTTGTCCATCACGCGCAGTGTCAAAATTGGCGTGCTCTGCACGATGTTGCTTCTAGATTCCCGCCTGCGCGAGAATGACGTAATTAGCTTCGTTCTGCGCTTTGTAGCTATTCAGGAAGGACGTAAACACCTCAATGAAAATGCTCTGATCCCTGTGGTGGTGCATCTTCCGGCATTTCGGTATGAACCAAATCACCATCGCGATCAGAGAACAGCGGGGCGCTGCAATCGTCGCAAAATTCCATACTAAAAATATCTTCTATCCTTTGTATGTCGCTGATGCCGCACTCGTTCAACAGCGCAGGGATTTCGCCCGGTAAATTATCGTCATCAACATTGCCCATCGCGGTAATCTGATCATCTTGCTGGTACAAAGGCCAGACCACACCGTAAATAACTTCAGGGGCATTTTTTAACACGAAGCCGATACGGTATTCGTCAATCTGTCCTGGATTTTCTTCCAGGCCGAATCCCGCAATGACTGCGCCAAGATCGCTTGCCTCGATACTCAATGTTTGCGTCAAATAAAAAATCGCAGAACGAATTGAGCTAGGACGGATACGGATATCACCTTCGCGGCACGCCGCATAGAAGGCTTCCGGCAGCAATAATTCCGCACCGCAGCCAGGCAATAAACGTAGGATGGATGGTTCAGCTTGTGCCTGCCACAGTGCCAGGATCTCGCTCTTCGCTTGCACACAATCAAACGGCGAGGCAATTGCTTGCCAACGGAATAACGGCAAGTTTGCCGGGACCACCACCACGCCGATCAGGAAACGAATATCCGCCAAAAACGGCACGGTCTTTGGTAGTTCTTGCGGTGGCAATTCCGGATTGCCTTTTAATAATTCAATTGCGGTATTCTTCATCAACGCATAGGTCTCGCTATGATCACGTGGCAGCTGATCAATGGAATACAGCAGGGGTAAGATCCGACAAAGAGCGCCCTCTGAAAGAATATGCTGCGCCCAGCTATCAGTTAATAAACTCAAAGTAGCTGCGGGAATTGGCCCCGATGCAATCTCAAAGCGGCTCCATGCCAAAATCGGCGCGGCCATCAAAAGCACATCGTATTGGACACTCTTGTATTCAATGCGGCTAGACGTGCTCACCGATTCCATCGTCTCAACTAAGACTTCATAGGCATTTGGATGTGTGTTAAATAAATGCTCAGCGGCTGCATCGATCACACTTTGATGATGATGTTCCAAATTCTTGGCAACTATGGTGTCGAGTTGAGCTTGCCATGCAATATCTTCTATACGGCTGGCCGCTTGCGCCACCGCTAGCGACAGGTTGGCCAGCTTCAAGCCATCTGCGTGAAGTTTCTGGGGTTTTTTTTCTGGAGCTCGTCGCATATGCTTCTTATATCCTAGTGTATTGGGTCTTGCCAAATAAAATGTCGCGTTCTTTCGCGCCAGAAATTGGCTTGCGCAAATCGCTTAATACTTTGACGCCACGTTGCACTGCAGGGCGTGCATCTATCACATCAAACCAGCGTTTCGCATGCGGGAAATTTTGCCAGTCTATGCCTTGATTGGCGGCAGAGCGCGCCCAGGCATACACGGCAATATCAGCAATAGTGTAATTGTCGCCGGCTAAATAGGCGGTTTTGGATAACTGTGTGTCGATTACGCCATATAGACGTTTTGCTTCATTGGTATAGCGATCAAATGCATAGGCTATTTTTTTCGGTGCATACGAGCGGAAATGATGCGCTTGTCCCAGCATAGGGCCAAAGCCTCCCATCTGAAACATTAGCCATTGCAAGGTCTGGTATTTTTCCCTATCGGTATTGCCGAGAAATTTAGCGGTTTTTCCGGCCAGATAAATCAGAATCGCACCAGATTCAAACAAGGAGATAGATTTGCCATCCGGGCCATCAGTATCGACAATTGCCGGTATTTTATTGTTCGGTGAGATCGCCAAAAACTCGGGTTTAAACTGATCGCCAGCGCCTATATCAACGGGGATAGCGCGATAGGGCAAGCCGCATTCTTCCAGCATGATATGAATTTTGTGGCCGTTTGGAGTTGCCCAAGAGTAAGCGTCAATCATAGAACTCTTCTAGTTTAGCGTGATAAAAAAACCCATGACATCATTATGCAGAGGCTGGAGATTTTTTGCTTGAGTAATCACTAGTTGCTTGTGTTAATAAAATACAAACGGGTGCTTCATCGCACCCGTATTTTCCTGTTTTTCGAATAGTGTAGATCGTCTTACTTATTCGCGTAACTCCATCCCAACTCAGCCATAGGTCGTGCCGCTTCGCCTGATTTTTTGGCCTGCGCACTCGATGCCGTACCATCGACATAACGTTTCATGATGCCTTGCAGAATGCCCGCCATGCGAAACAGGTTATAAGCAAGATAGAAATTGAAATCCTCGTCGCGTATGGTCTTGCCTGTACGTTCGCAATACTTGTCGATGTAGTCTTTTTCGCTAGGTATGCCGAGTGCTTGATGATCCAGGCCAGATATGCCTCGGAACTGGCCAGGTGTGACATGCCAGGTCATGCAATGGTAGGAGAAGTCGGCGAGTGGATGTCCTAAGGTGGAGAGTTCCCAATCGAGCAGGGCAAGTATGCGTGGCTCGGTGGGGTGGAACATCATGTTATCTAAGCGGTAGTCACCATGCACGATGCTAGTATCTTCGCCAGTCGGAATATGCTCGGGCAGCCAGGCGATCAAATTATCCATTGCCTCGATTTTTTCTGTTTCTGAGGCGCGATATTGCTTAGTCCAGCGATCAATCTGCCGCGCAAAATAATTGCCCGGCTTGCCGTAATCTGCCAGCCCGATTGCCGCGTAATCGATGGTGTGCAATTGGGCCATGACCCGGTTCATCTCATCATAAATTTCTGCGCGTTCGGTCGGCGACATGCCGGGCAGGGATTGATCCCACAGCACGCGACCATCGACAAACTCCATGATAAAAAAGGCGCGCCCGATGACGTCTTCATCGGTGCACAAAGCATATTGTTTGGCGGCGGGGAAACCCGCTTTATTCAAGGCATTCATCACCTTGAATTCGCGCTCGATGGCATGGGCAGATGGCAGTAATTTTGCGGCTGGCCCGGGTTTGGCGCGCATCACAAAGCGCTGGTTGCCAGCACTGAGTTTGAAGGTAGGGTTGGATTGGCCACCCTTGAATTGTTCGACTGTGAGATCACCCGCATGTTTGGCATCGAAGCCTTCTACATGTTGGCGCATATAGTCTGCTAAGGCTTGCACATTAAATTGTTGGCGCTCGCTAACGGGCATGGTGCCCATAAATTCTTCAAACATAGTGTCTCCAGCATTGAGTGGGAAATGTGTGTCGCCTATTTTATATCAATAAATCGTACGGTCGTACTATTTATTGGTTTTGATTGAACGCTGGTGCGAGGTTAGCCGTTACGTAGCCACTCATTTTGGTAGTACATGTCAATCTTCGTTCAAATTGAACTGGCAAGTAAAATCCGCGAAGTCCTTGCGGCGGATAAGTGCTATTCGTTAAACAGGCATAGCCTTATTCGCATTCAAATTAGCAAAACCCATAATCAGTCGATACGCTTTCCATATCCAGGCGCCGACCCAGATTAGCCAGGCCAACGGAATGCCGATGATAGTGATGAATAAAACTACACCGAGGATGACCCAAAACAAATACCAGAAGAAGGAACGTATTTGCCAGCTGTGATGGCTATATACAAAGGTTCCGGCGGCATCGTCGCGCTTGAGGTAGCTGATGATGAGCGGTATCCAGGAAAGAAATCCTAAGGAAAAAACTAGGCTGGCGGCGTGAAAAATGTAGAGTAGCCATGCCAGGTTTTTTAGCGTGTTGAGTTTTTCGTCTAGGATTAATTCTTGGCTCATGCTTGCTTTCTCGGTTATTTTTTAAGTTCTGTCGTTGCTTTACGATCGCTGGCCGGTGGTAGACCGGCGGCTACTTACTTACTTTTCTTGCTTCGCTAAGAAAATGTAAGCAAAAGAAGGCGACCGCATTCGCTGCCCTTCGGGTTCCCGTTTGTGCTGGTCAAAAAACGGGAAAGCTTCGAAACTCGCTTCGCTCAAACAACGAAGCTTTCTTATCCGTTTTCTGCCCCGCACAAACGGCAGTTCATCAGCGGAATTCCTAATTCAAAAGCAAGTGCAACATCAACATCAAAAAAACTGGTGCGACTAATGGCGCTGCGCGTGTTCGACGAACTGGATACCCGCATTCGCGAGTATGACGTGGCCGTTGGAAATTTATGTCATTTCGCAATTGCCGCAAAGCTTACCGTCTTTCCCGCGCAGGCGAGAAACCAGTGCCACTACGAAGTGCAATCGTCCTTAAACGCACAAAAGATACCTGCATACACGAGCTGAATGTTAATCAATATTTCGTCTTGTCTTCAATCGGCAAATAAATTCAGTACACCATCAAGTCCGACAAAATTCAAGGCCACATCCGCTTGTGCGCGCACCACGGGTTTAGCGCGGAAGGCGACGGAGAGGCCGGCGATACTCATCATCTTCAGATCATTAGCGCCATCACCCATCACGATGGCTTGCTTGGGTGAGATGCCCATCTCGGCGCATACGCGTTCAACTGTGGCTTGCTTTTCGTCTGCATCCACGATGCCGCCAACGACCTTGCCGGTGAGCTTGCCGTTCTCGATTTCCAGCACATTCGAGTGCGCGAAATCCAGACCTAAGCGCGCTTTCATGTGATCGGTAAAGAAGGTGAAGCCGCCTGAAACCAGCAGGGTTTTCATGCCTGCTTGTTTGATGGCGGCTAGCATGGCTTCAG
>JANYFV010000134.1 GCA_025359635.1 Undibacterium sp.
CGACGTATTTCCAACGTCCCTTTCAATTTTTGCTTGAACTGCCTTGATATCGACGCTCTCAGGGCCTTTGTATTGGCAATCAAACCTGTATCTAAAGTATCTGCTCTTGTATATGTTCCACTAAGGTTAGCGTTTGTGCGGGGCGAGAAACGAAAATTCCACAAAACGTTGACGCCTTTTTGTCTCAGTTTACTCAAAGAACTCGGATCAAGTATCCCGTCTACACCAATGGTAGACAGAGGGTCACGTGAAGTATTAAATAAATTGAAAATTATTGTGTTATTTTGCCCCGTCAATGCCAGCGATCCATGTAATTTTTTTTGTAAAAAGACCCGATTCGTAAATGCATTGATCGGCTCTGCGAGTGCTGACGGAATTCCTGAATCTCGAATAAAGCTATCCACAGTTTGTTGCCGAACAACTGCATCTGGTATGCTTGTCTGCCACAATTGGTTTAAAAATTCAGAGGTATCGTTTGTGGCTGGGATAAGAAATTGCCCCCGTGTGGTTGCAACGTCCTCATTATAGCCCAGACTAAATTTACTCAGACGTGAACGGTAGTCAAAACTCAATTCATGTGTTCTACCATAGAAGCGTTCACCCGTATTTATATTAAGGTGCGTTCTTTCACTCGGACTCCAAACAATTCCAACATTTCCTATAAACCCTGGGGGTTTCCGCCCCAGACTAACATAACTATTTTTCTCATATCCTGCCGTGGCAGTTAATTTAAATACTGGAGAAGTATGGTACCCAAAATTTAAAGTCGTTAACTCGGTTTCAAGCGGAGTATGTTTGGCAAATTGTATATTACGAAAATTGGAATTAAGTCCTAAATTGACACTTTTATATGCTGAACCGCTATTCAAACTTAGACCAAGAGCATCAGATGTGCTGTTAAAACTGCTCAGAGAACTGGTAGTGACGGAATCATTGGTATAACGCAGCTCACCTGTAACTACATTGCCGAAATTTCGACGAAAATAGGGTGAAACACTCTGGGTTCTTACATCGATACTATTATTTGACAGATTAACATTATTTTCTTCCGTAACACTCCCAAAAGGACTTTGATTTTTCTGACCAATACTTGCCTTACCGTCTAAAAAAAAAAGATTTTGAATTAAAGTCATGTTGGCGTTGGCATTTAGGGAGTGACTTAATTTGTTTTCACTGGTTTGCCCAGCATAATAAGCATCACGCAATAAAAAATTTACGTCTAATTTTATTGAGGGTCCGAATGCAGTAAGGGTTAACCCAGGAGAAAATTGCGTAATATACGCACTCTTTTCCAGTCCGTTTGCTGCCAATCTCACATTATCAGAATAAGTCTCATGCAACCCTAACGTTGGTATCAATTTCCAATCTGCGGCACACGCAATACTGGTATAGCCAAAAATCAAGATAAAAAAACCTATGAAACTTCGAAAGGAAATCAATTGAACCCTCAAAAAAAAGCTTACGAAGAGGCGCTCAACCGTAGTATTGGCCATAGTAATCCCCGCTCGAAAGTGTCTTAGCTTTGTTATAAATAAGATTAATATTTTGACATGATTTCAATTGACGTAACACCTCCTTGACAGCATGTTGAGTCGTTGATTCGGCCGCAACAACGAGCACTATCTGCCCCATCTGACTGGCGAGCACTCTTGCCTCCGAAGTCAAAAGTAACGGAGGGGAGTCAAATATAACAATACGATCTGGATAGCGATTGGCAATTTCATCCAACAACGCACTCATTGCTTGGCTTGCCAGTAATTCAGTCGCGCGTTGGTGACTTTTTCCGGCTGGAAGCAGACTTAAGGTATCAATATTGGTTTTTAGAATGGCATCTGCAAGATCAAGTTTATCATTTAGCAATATATCCATCAACCCGATTTGCGATGACTCATTTCCAGGAGTTAGCTGCAAATACCGTTCAATAGACGGTCGAGCAACATCCGCATCAACCAATAAAACCGTATGATCCAGCTCCATTGCCACACTAATTGCCAAATTTACTGCGCAAAAAGTTTTTCCTTCGCCTGGAAGTGAGCTGGCAACCATAATGAGATTACCATGATGTTTTGACTTGCCTTTTTGCCCGAATGCTGCGTCAATCAAAGGACGTTTAATTAGTCGAAATTCTTCAGCAATAGGAGTACGCGCGGCATCTGGAGTCACCATGCCTAATCGATGCAACTGCTCAATATTAATTTCGACCTTTTTGGTATTGTGTTTTCCGGCATCGGCAAACACTTTTTTTTCATTAGTTTGGGCAACGACATCAACCTCTATCTGTGCCTCATCAGACTTTTTCGCCGTAACATCAATTGGGCGTCGAGCGCCCCCCTTAACCGGATCAAGTCTACCGGCCGCTTTTTCAATAATGCTCACGCTAACTCCAAAATATTCACTCCACCGATCTCACTGATCCAATACCAAGCAATACACCTGATCAACAACGAAACACGCCGCTCCATTTGTACAGATTTAGAATCACGTTTTGAAATACATAAACATCACCACTGCAATATAAAAAGTAAACAGCATGAATGAACCCAAGAGAAAGCCGTACAACCTCTTTTTCCTTCTGACCTGCTCATCATTCGTCCATTTCATCGACACAGTACCTAAGATTGGCAAACCAGTTACCTCTAACAGATCAACATGACTCATGAACGTAGGACGAATCTTACTCAAAAGTACGGCGCCTGCCAGACCAATCATTAATCCAGCTGCAAATACTAAGGAAAACAAGCCAATTCTTTTTGGGCCGGCCGGAGTTAACGGCACTGAAGGAGGATCAATTACTCTAAACGTCATCATTTCTGTCGTGGTATTCAATTCACTAGACAATTTTGCCGCTTCCCTACTTGCTACCAATTTCCCATAATTTGATTTATTAATTTCGTAATCACGATCTAATTGCGCAAGCTGGGATTCAATTTCTGGAGCTGCTATTGTTTGGGTTTTTAATCTCGCACTGCGAATGGAGTACTCATCAACACGCGCTCGCATCGATGCGACTTTAGCTTCAGCGACAGAAAGAGAAATCTTTAATTGCTGTAAAACAGGATTAGATGTCGCCATTTCAACATCCGGCTTTTTCACTTTTGCCTCCTCGACCTTCTTCGCCTCCAATTGCACAACCAAACGCTTAGCAGCGACTATATCAGGGTGCTCCTCTGTATACTGCATTCTTAGTGAATCCAAATTCTTACTTACCGACTGAATTCGAGCGTCAATTTCTGGATTGGGAGCTGCACCTGGAGCTAGCGACCTAAGTGACGATTCCATGTTTAGAACCTGGCGCTTGATTGATTCTTTTGCCTGTTCAGCTTCAGCCAATTCCAAACGCGCCTGATTAAGACTATCTGTCATTTCAAGCAATTTACTACCAGAATCACCACCTTGACGGGGTAACAATCCTATATTTTTCAATTTAAAATCTTTAAGCGCATTTTCTGCCGCAACCAATTTTTCCTCATAAGATTTTATTTGCCCATCGATGAAAAGTATCGCTTTTGACGAATCTTGTTTCTTATCACCAAAACTGCCTTCAACAAAAATGGTCAGCAATGCCTGCACGACATCTTTTGCCAACTTTGGATTTTCGTTGTTATAGCTTAGAGTGTAAATATTACTATGTTGCGTTGAACCAATCTTAATTTTGGCAATTAATTCTTCAATTAAGCGCTCCCTCCCCTTACCCGAATTTGTCTTGATATCAAGATCAACCATCCGCATAACACGCTCAACGTTTGGCTGACTCAGAAGCGTTCGACTCATAATAGCTACTTGCTGTTCGACGTTAGGAATACTAGTCATACCAGCCAACAAAGGTTTCAAGATGCTTTGCGTATCCACAAACACACGAGCTGAAGCCTGAAAATTATCAGGCAATTTATACACAACGACAAATCCTACCAAAGAGACCAACCAACCAATCGCCAATGCATACCAGCGATACTTCCATCCGCCCCTTACAAGAGACTGCAGCTGCGTTAACAGTTCCTCCATCTTTTCAATTTCTCCATTTAAGGTAAATCATCCAGTCGATAACTTAACAGCTTATCAGCTAAAAAGGCACGAAATTTTCACTAAACATCATATAGTGACAATGCAAAAAAAGCAAGTAATGTGACATCCCAGTAGTGCTCTAGTTGGATGTGCCAAGCAAGCATCATTTGTCTGCCGCACCTAAACGTGAAAAAAATTTCGAGCAGATACTGAAGTCGGAGATATCTTATTAAGCATAATCTCCTTCGTAGCGCTCACGATGGAGCGATTGCAAACGAGGAGTTTGCCACATCGCTAATAATTTAATGACGAACAGTTTGAAATAAAATAATTTTCGTTTCGCGCTCTTGTTAATGACTTTATAATAATTACATTCAACCGAACGTTCTTTGTTATGGCGTAAATGAGCGCGAAAGCGTGACTTGAATTTGCTCCGTTGTTTTACCTGTCTGAAACCCATTTCTTTAAAAATGCTGGTACTCGACGACAAAGATAATTCAAACCTTCCTAATATATCTTATGAGATTAGTTCTAGTTTTCTTAAAAAGAATGAATGAAATTCATCATAAAATGTAATTGTGCTGGTTATTTTTATATTGTTGGTGATAACATCACACATATAAATTAACGTTTTTGCGTTAATATACTGGCAATTTTTCTTACATTAGGGAATTCACGTGAATAAACTTCTCACCAAACCCTCACTTTGGCTAACTATGCTTAGCGCATTGCTCACAACAATGATCTTTAGTGGATGTTCAACAACTCCTGGCATGCTCGATACAAACAATTTAGTGCAACCGGTACCACATGATTACTTAATCGGTCCCGGTGACACCGTTAATGTTGTTGTATGGCGTAATCCTGAAGTTTCCTTGGTAATCCCAGTAAGGCCGGATGGAAAAATTACGACTCCTTTGGTCGAAGATATTGTTGCGAGCGGCAAGACATCTACACAGTTGGCGCGTGACATAGAAAAAGCTCTGGCAAAATTTATTCAACAACCAGTAGTAACAGTGATTGTTACAGCGTTTTCTGGTCCTTTTGATGAACAAATTCGTGTCATTGGACAAGCTCTAAAACCTCAATCAATGCCTTATCGAGAAGGCATGTCCTTGATGGATGTGATGATTACTGTCGGTGGTATTACTGACTTTGCATCTGGAAACAAAGCGAACATTATTCGAACTGTAAATGGAAAACGGCAAACACTTAATGTTCGTTTGAACGATCTAATTAAAGAGGGTGACATTTCCGCTAATGTTCCAGTTCAACCAGGTGATGTCTTGGTGATACCACAAAGTTTTTTCTAAATTTTTTTAAAGCAATTTTTTTGGAGAGCATCAGTAAATGTCAGGTAGCTAAATTCGGTTGCCTAGCATATTGAAACAGTATTTTTAGTTGGCATTAATAAGTATTCGGATTCATTTTCGTAATGCTGTAGCTTCAAAAAATATATTCTTTGGACCAGATAATATCTTAATTGCTCGTTAAAAATTTGCTACAAGACACGCAATAACCAGGCCTTACAGGCAAAATCGAATAAGACTTGATCGTAGTGCCACTAGCGCCAAAGCTAACCACAACTGATCATACATCAGTGGTTGGCGGAGTCAGCATTGTAGGCTGCGGAAGTACTGGCTTTAGTGTTGTAACTGTCACCGGTGGAGGTGTTACCGGTGTGCCATTGATTCCGTTTGATAGAGCACTGGTGCCAACGATAGTATATTGACCGAGACTGCGTAATTGCTATAGCCTGTGGTCAGAGGGTTAGCTTTTCCGGCTCCTGTGACACTCAAAAATAAGTACCATGTGTTGGCAATGTAAAGTTAATGATACTTCCTAAAGTTGTATCTGCGTTTGCTGATATCAAAATTTTCCCCTTGCTATCAATCAACTGGAGGGCAATATCCAGATTACCGCCAAGCGCTACCGGGCTAACCGTGAAGCTGGCATTTCCTGCACCGGCCTCGAAACTAAACATGTCGACATCGCCCAGTGTACCGATCACCCCACTGCCGATCAGATTATTGTAGCCATTGGCAGATTTACTGACCAAAGCATCCGCGTTTGCGATGTTGTTGCCATGATCATCAGCCATCGGCTTCAGGCACTGCCTGAGCATGACGGCGTAGGCATATTCCTTATTGTTAGCATTAGCGTATCGCCTTTTGACCACTGTGTCAGGTTCTTGTAATAGCCTCACCCATAATCGGTGCCCAGCCAGTCGCCATCGCCCTGCCCGCTATAATATGCGGTTAACGTTGAGCCCTAGTGCGACAATCCCAAGGTATGACCAAGCTCATGCGAAACACATTCTGCAATGGCTTTTTCGCTGTTGCCAAGATTATTCGGGAAGCAGAAAGTGCTTGCTAAGCCAGTCGAAAATTTACTGAAAGAATTCAAGTAAGTATAACCACCAGCATCTTGCACTTTTGACGTGATCAATATAGTCATGCCGACTTTGCTGGCTGGAACTGCTGGTTTTTCGGTCATAACATCGGCATCAAATGATGCATAATCTTCGGCCACGCGCAGCCACACCTTTTGTATAAATAGGCGTTCTGCATCATTGTAGGTAGATGGCAGCGAGTCCAGACTAAAGACAGGATTTGCGCCTTCGCCATTGAAATTTAAATAAAGAACGTGAGTGGAACTAGTCTTAGTGTGTAACTTAAAAGTCTAATCCAGCGGTTGTAGCCACTTGAATTAAACTACGTGCCTCTTCACTTGGCTGCATATTTTTGGTTACGCCCCCATCAATATTGAGGAGGCGCCCCTTACGATCCAGAAACACCGTGTTGTCAGACAAGAATAAATCGCGTAAATTTTCACTGCTCATGCCATACCACTGCGCGACAGCAGCCAAATTATTTCCTAGCAAGGTGATTGCCTTTGAACCGGAAGAAAATTCTTTCAAACTTATACGGGAAAATGGAGCGTCGTCAGTCGAACCTTCTGTATTGTTAGGATCAAAATCTGCAGGTAACTCCATCTGTGCCATCATGTCCTGACTCATGGGCTCTGAATTTTCTGTAGTATCGGATCGTGCATCAGGAACAAAATGCGTACTCAACTTAGGAACGTTAAAACTGCTCACGCCTTGGGGAACGATTTGTGTAGATACTTCATTGAGCGCCAATGCAAAAGGGTTAGCGCCCAAAGCACTGGATGACGACGAGGAGCTATTGGTCGTGCTAACAATATCTTTGATATTGTTTAAATTGATTTTTTCATCAATTACAATACCGGCATATAAACTAAAACCGCCTGTAATCATTACAGCAATAGTAATGACAGATTTGGCTATTGGTCCTTGTTGTGTGTGCTTGGCCATTTGATTTCCTTTGTTATGGTGATGTAACAACAAAGGACATACGCGGTCAGCTTAACGTTTTAATAATGCATATCACGTCTCACCGGTAACCCCGCTACCATGATCTTTTAAGACATTAGGCCGGAGGCTTTGCGTCCCTGCTTTTCAGCAAGTTTGCCCTAGACCAAGTATTGTTCGGGAAATGTCTGAAGTCAAGCAAGAGTTATATCAAAATTCAATTATTTGATGAATATAAGTACTTGAAAAATAAGGAAGAATAATTTTTGTTTAAGTAATTTTGTGTTTTGCATGCATAAGCCGCAATAACTTAAGAAATAGTCAAATAAAATTTGACTAGTAAAATCAATGTATCATTTTCAGTTGATTACGCTCAACCCGTTCTAGTCAATACAGAAAGTCGTCTTGGCGTATTCATTTCTTTATGGTAAAAATCAGGCTGCAAAAATACTCAAGCCTGGCGTACCATCTGCATTCAAAGAATTTCATCAATTTTAGAAAAGAGCGTGCATGGACGAACAGCAATTGCTATCCAGCGTATTGGGAATGATGCCAACACCCGCGTATATTTTCGGCTCAATATTATTTGGTATTTTGGGCTATGCAGCATATCGTTTTGGTAAAAAAACTGAACGTCCACGCGCCAAATGGACAGGGGTTGCACTAATGTTTTATCCCTACTTTGTCGGTAGCGATGTTCGTGTTTTGTTTCTGGTTGGGGCAGGATTATGCGGTGTGTTGTATTTTTATCGCGATTAATTTGAAATTAAAATTAAAGGCAGTCTCTTCTTGGAATCATTAAGGAACTTCCACAAATAAAATAATATTTTGATTGCCAATTAATCTGCGTGCCCCCCTGCCTTATAACCGCCATCACACTGTGGTTTGATTGGCCATAACGACATAGGTCTGGGTTACCTTGTTGCAGATATATCCGGTTTCAACGACAAATTTCAAATTGCCAACTTTTTAAGAGTGCCGTTTGGCACTGACTGAATTCAACCCGGTCACCGCACATGAGCAGTGCTTCGCATTGCAGCGGCAAAGGTGCGCGGCAATTGTTGAGGAGCGCCTTTATTGGGTAACTATCGTCCCGATAGCTAGTGGACCATTCTCACGAAGTCGAAGCGTATTGACGATGGCTATGCATTGGAAGATGTAGAATTCCAGCCTTTTCATGAGGCGGATTGAGTACGACTTGTCTCGCACCAAGGCAGATTTAGCCTATGCATATCAACTCGTGAACGGGATGTGAATCTGGATGCGTCCACTCGCCTTGATATTTGGAACAAAACATCTGGGTTTGAATGCACACAACTACGTAAGCGTATGCAACGTTGCGCATCAAAATGGAGAGTTGCGTCTTTGCACGTAACAATTTTGATATTCATCTGCCGCTCTAGTTAATGCCAATGGGAGATGTCGTTTTGTTGATGGCTAAACGCTGGCTTAAGGCGATAGCGACGTTTAGAAAAAACTCAAGCAAAGCGATTGGCTTGATGATTTTATATTCTCGAAGTAGAGCTTGACATAATATCTAATATATTAGAAAATTTATCCACCATGAGAGAAAATAAAGACGAGCCAGCGTTATCCGACATCAATTCTCGCATCGCCAATCGCCTGAGTGGCTTGCGCGCTGAACGCGGTATTTCGCTGGATGCATTAGCTAGCAAATGCAGTGTTAGTCGTTCTATGATTTCTCTGATAGAGCGTGGCGAAAGTAGTCCGACGGCGGTGGTGTTAGACAAATTGGCGTTTGGCCTGGGGGTCACGCTGGCGTCTTTTTTTGAGGCTCCGCTTGCAGATGCCAGCCCCTTGGTACTTCGTGCAGAGCAATTGCAATGGACCGATCCGCAATCTGGCTATGTACGCAGGAATATCTCGCCGCCACATTTTCGTTCGCCGATACAAATTGTTGAAGTTGATTTTCCTGCCGGGGCAAAAGTGACCTACGCCGCAGGTTTGCGTGAAATTAGCATTCGTCAGCAGGTGTGGATTTTAGAGGGTCGTATGGAACTGATTTTTGCTGATCAACATCATTACTTAGAACAGGGTGATTGTCTGGCTATGGAAGAAAGCCAAAGCATCATTTTCCGAAACACGACGAAGCTTCCCGCACGCTACATAGTCGTTATCAACACTGCCGCTATATAAGTATTTCTATCAATAGTTAGTTATTCGAAAGTGCATTTTGAACACGCCACATTCAGTCACCCAATTGCTTGCGCTGACTAATCCAGACGACATTTCTGCTTTGTGCGAGGTATTGATTGATTGCGTCGACGGTGGTGCTTCGGTCAGTTTTATGCAGCCTCTGTCGCACGCCCCAGCCGAAAATTTCTGGCTCGGTGTGGCCAAAAGTGTGGGCTTGGGTGAACGCGCGCTGATCGTTGCCAGGGACAACTCAGATCACATTGTCGGTACCGTGCAGGTGATATTGCGCCAGCCTGAGAATCAGCCGCATCGTGCCGATATTTCCAAACTCTTAGTTCACCGCAATGTCCGTTGCCATGGCCTGGGCGCAGCATTAATGGCCGCGGCAGAACTATCCGCAAAGGCAGCAGGCAAACGAGTTTTGGTACTCGATACTGCAACCGATGGTGGTGCCGAAAATCTATACGAGCGACTGGGCTGGCAGCTATGCGGCCGTATTCCTGACTACGCGTTATGGCCGAGTGGCGGCCTGTGTGCAACGACTATTTACTACAAACATCTTTAAGTGAATCGATATGATTTCCATTGCTTTTGAATCACCCGACCAAATAGATGTGATCGGTCTTATTGCGGAGTTAGACGTCTATCAAAGTGGCTTATATCCACCCGAAAGCCACCACGCACTTGATTTGACTTCGGTCGCTGCGGAGCAGGTTTTGTTCGTCGTCGCACGTGATGAAAAAGGTGTTGCAATCGCCTGTGGCGCCATGGTTCTGAATGCAGAGTATGGCGAAATAAAACGTATGTATGTAAGGCCCGCTAACCGTGGTCAGAGCCTGGCAAAAAAAATGTTGACGGTATTGGAATCTGCTGCAAAAAAATCAGCCCGTCATTTATTGAAACTTGAAACCGGTCCGTATCAGCCGGAAGCTCTAGCCCTATATGCCTTTTTTGGCTATGAGCGATGTGGGCCGTTTGGCCATTACTCGAATGATCCCTTGAGCGTGTTTATGCAAAAAATACTGTAAGACTAAATTATTTGGCGTGAAAATTACTGTTTAGAGATGTTTTTTTACCGTGCAGTCTTTGCCGGGTCAACGTTTTGGTCGCGACGAATATCTCGCGTAAAAAATAAATGAAGCTACCAATCAAAGATAAAATACCGGCGACAAATAAGCCTGCAATCAGTTTATCTAGTCCTAAGCCTGTGGCATCACCTAGAAACAAAGAGGCAATGACCAGGCACACCAGCAAGGCGCAGGCAGTGCTTAAAGTGATGGCGCGGTTGATCAGATGCGAGCGTTTATATAATTCATCGAGTTCTATGAGTTTTTCTTCCAGCTGAGGCTGGGCTGCGTCATCCATTTCGCTTTGCAACAGGTCTTCGAGAGCCCGTGAACGGTCGATAATGCGTGCCAGCCGATTGGTGAGTACGGTAAGATTTGTCCCTACGCCGGTCAGCAAAAATACTGGCGCGATAGAGAGCTGAATAATGTGGCTGACATCGCCTAACTGTAACGTAATCAAAATGGTTTCTCGTTAAATGTGGGATACTCGATTCTAGCAGCCTATCAGACCTTCAAGGAGAACCTATGTCATCAATAGATCGTATGCCAGCCATATTTTACGGCCACGGTAGCCCAATGAATGCGCTTGAAGACAACACGTATACCCGCGTCTGGCAAAGTTTTGCGGACCGCTTTGCACGACCCAAAGCGATATTAGCGATCTCCGCACACTGGACTACCCGTGGTACAGCGGTGACTGCGATGGCAGCGCCAAAAACAATTCATGATTTTGGCGGTTTCCCAAAGGCCTTGTTTGACGTGCTTTACCCCGCACCCGGTGACCCGATACTAGCCGCACGCGTTGCACAAATACTCGCACCTATACCGGTAAAGATGGATCAAGAATGGGGATTAGACCATGGTACCTGGTCGGTTTTGATCAAAACCTACCCTAATGCCGACATACCGGTGGTTCAGCTGAGTCTGGATATGACGCAAGACGCAAATTATCATTTTGCCCTGGGGCAGAAACTAGCGAGTTTGCGCGATGAAGGTATCGTGATTATTGCCAGCGGCAACGTGGTACATAATCTGGCGCGCATGGATCCGCGTTCCAGTGGATATGACTGGGCGCAGCGCTTTAATCTAGCGATGCGGACAGCGATACTCGCCGGGCAGTTTAATCAAGTTGTGAACTACCACTCGTTCGGACAAGACGCCGCCTTGTCCGTGCCGACCTCTGAGCACTTTTTACCGCTGTTATACGTACTTGGTGCAAGGGTAGGCGATGAACCTGTAGAGGTTGTAGCCGAGGGAATGGAGTTGGGCGCAATAAGTATGATGTCGGTGGTAATAGGCGAATAGATCTGATTTGCCTCTATTCGGAAAATAAATTTAGATTGCCGTAACTGGCAGGCTCAACTGGACTTCCAATCCACCCTCGGGAAGATTAGCAAGCCGTAAGCTGCCACCATGTTGCTGCGCGATATTTTGAGCAATGGTCAGCCCGAGTCCGGTGCCGCCGGTATCGCGCGAACGTGAGGTTTCCAGGCGATAAAAAGGCTCGAACACTTTTTGCTGTTGATCCTGCGGAATGCCATTGCCACCATCGCGTATCAAGACGTGCACCATTTTTTGCCCTGCCAAAGTGGTGGTTTCTACGCTGAGCTTGGCGTAATGGCCATATTTCACGGCGTTATCGATTAAATTATTCAAGCAGCGGCGCAGAGCCTGCGGTCTTGCCATCACGGCACTGTTGGTCTTGCCGCTCAAAGTGACATCTTGCCCGGCGTCGCTGGCATCAATACAGACGCTATCTAACAATGAATCAAGATCGAGTGGTTTCAGTGGCTCGTTATTGTCCATGCTGCGCGCTAGATCCAGGCCTTCCTTGACCATCATTTGCATATCCGATAAATCACCGATCAGTTTGTCGCGTAACTCTGTGTCACTGACTTTTTCCAGACGTAACCTGAGTCGGGTGAGCGGCGTTTGCAGGTCATGCGTGATTGCAGCCAGCATGTGGGTGCGTTGTTGTATGTGTTGACGAATGCGATGTTGCATCGCATTGAAGGCGCGTGTTGCTTGCAAAATTTCACTACTGCCTTGCTCGGGCAAGGGCGGACGATTAATGTCTTGACCCAGATCGGTCGCGGCCTGTGCCAATTGATTTAAGGGACGCATAGTCATACGGGAAACCAGATACGCCAACACGGCAATACTGCATAGAAATAACAACAAGAATACGGTGAATTCAGGGCGCATAGGCGGCATGGGGTTACGTGGCGGCATGATGGTAAGGCGTAGCCCGCTACCGTCGCTTAAGCTAATTCCCAGCGCCTCACACGGGACGTGGTCAGAATGATTTTCCTTGGCCAGTCGCGGACAATACTCAGGCTTATATGCCAAAGAAAAGACCTTAAAAGTCGTGCCTAAGCGTTCGCCCAAGGCCGTGGCATATGCCGAATTGGAAACTTGATCAGCGTCGACTGAAGGCAAGGCCGTCACTCGCAATCCCAGGCGGGGTGCAGTTTTAAGAAATGCTTCGCGGTTGGCAGCGGGTAAGGCATCCATTGCCAGCACTAGTTGTTCGGCACGTTCAAGCGCATGAGAATCACGAAACTGTGAAATAGTTTTTTGTCTTTCGCCAAGAGCCAGCCACGAAGTGAGCATGGCAGAGCCTACGATACCAAGTAACAATATGGCAAATACCCGTCCGGACATAGAACTAAATATTCTCATGCATTCTGCTCCCTGGTGACGGTCACTGACAGCACGTAGCCACCATTCCGCACGGTTTTGATGACTTGCGGAGAGCGCGCATCTTCGCCCAGTTTTTGCCTTAGACGACTAATCTGAATATCGATAGAGCGATCAAACGGATCGGCATCACGCCCATGCATGATGTTGAGCAACTGGTCGCGATTCAACACGCGGTTTGGATGTTCCAGAAAAATTTCCAACATGCGAAATTCTGCGCCAGATAGAGCAATCACCAACCCCTGTGGACTGATTAAATGACGCGCCGTAATATCTAAGATCCAGTCGCCAAATTTAAGTCTTTGCACTGGGTCATTAGTGCCATTGTGTGCTGGCGATTGCGCACGGCGCAATACACTACGAATTCTGGCCAGTAACTCACGCGGTTCAAATGGTTTCGATAAATAGTCATCCGCACCCATTTCCAAGCCAATGATGCGATCCAATGCCTCGCTCCTGGCAGTGAGCATAATCACAGGCATGGCAGACTTGACGCGCAGATTACGACATAAAGTGAGGCCATCATCACCGGGTAAATTGAGATCTAGCACGATCAGGTCAATTTTATTCGCATCCAACGCAGTCGCCATGGCATTGCCATCAGCCGCCGTTACTGTACTGTATCCATTGCTATCGAGATAATCCGCCAATAGAGTGCGGATTTCACGGTCGTCATCGACGATTAATATTTTATTTGGCGTATCCATGCTGTCTATTATCCTTGCACTAGCGGTTTCATTGGTGTGATTTAAAGATGATTTTGTATCGACTTGTTAGCATCAGGGTTAGTAGACACAGTGTGAAACAAATTTCTTCCAATTGACGGTGGCGCGATACATTGCGATACAAAGTAAGGCGATCACGACACTTGCATGTTACATCTATGGGGCAAGATACCTAACATGTTCAGAGCGTATAGCGATGATGTAAATACAAGTGCAAATGTGCACACTATATTGCCTGAATCATTTAACCCTATCAAAGGAAGATCATGAAATCATTGAAAAATAAATTTTTCGTTGGACTCAGCGTAGTTGCCATAACGGCAGCTGCCAGCGTATATGCGCAGGGTTCTGGCTCAAGTTCCAGTCCACCAACTGGAGGAATGAGCATGCATGGCCCAGATGGAATGGATCACGTCAAAATGGCTGAGAAAATGAAGGCTGGCATGGCTAAGCATTTAGCCGAATTGCATGACAAACTGAAACTGAGCGCAACACAAGAACCCGCTTGGAAAACCTTCACGGATGCAATTGCGCCGGGCGCATTGCCAGAGCACCCAGACCGTGCTGCTATGGAAAAGATGACTGCACCAGAAAGAATGGAAAAGATGTTAGCGTTGTCAAAAGAGCGTCAAGTAAAAATGGAATCTCACCTCGCTGCCTTAAAGGCTTTTTATGCAGTGCTAACACCTGAGCAAAAGAAAATAGTTGATGCTGCGCACAGTCGTATGCACGGCGGTATGCACGGTCACCGTATGCAGGGCGGCGAGCAGGCAGAGGAACATAAGCATTAATTTTTCGGCATTCAGTATGCGCTGAAAGCCAGTGCAAAATAAGGGCCGGCCAGATTGCTGGCCTTATTTTGCATTCCAATCTTTAACCCAGCTGGCGATGTCTGCTTCTACCATAGGTTTAGCAATGAAAAAACCTTGTCCTTCATGACAACCCATGTCGCGCAGAACTTTCCAGTGATGTTCTGTTTCTATGCCCTCTGCGATCAGCTGCAAGCCAAGCTTTTTTCCTAATTGTGTAATGAGTTCTGCAATACGCGGACCCTCTGGCGTATCGATCTGGCGGACAAAAGCGATATCTATTTTTAATCGATCTACCGGTAGTTTATCCAGATAGCTCAGCGATGAAAAACCAGTACCAAAATCGTCAATGGCAATTTGCACGCCGAGTTCTTTAAATTTTGCCAAAGAATTTTCGAACATTTCTGCACCCACCATGGTCACTGATTCAGTGATTTCCAACTCCAAATGGTGCGGGTGAAGGCCGCTGTCTTTCAGTGCCGCTTCAACAGTAGCGATAAAATCGGGTTGGCGAAATTGAATGACCGAGACATTGACGCCCATTCTTTGAGGAGCAATACCTGCCTCCTGTAGCATCACCATCGTATGGCAGGCCGTACGCAAAACCCAAGCACCGAGGCTGACAATCAAACCAGAATGTTCGGCTAATGGAATAAAATCACTTGGCGGAACCAGTTCGCCAGCGTCGGTGCGCCAACGCAACAGTGCCTCAAAACCGATCACGTGCCTGGTATTCAGATCGACTTGAGGTTGATACACCAAAAATAGTCGTTCAGCATCAAAGGCCAGGTGCAACTGCTGCATCAAGAGCGCGCGCTCATGTATTTCTATTCCCATTTCTCGGGTAAACATCGTATGCGAACCGCGTTGATGACCTTTAGATCGCTTTAGCGCAATGCTGGCATCTTTGAGTACATCCGCTCCGCTCTCGCTATATCCGGTCAAGGCAACTATGCCCATCGACATGGAAACGGTGTGATCGGTTTCAGCAATGACAAAGGTCGTCGTGAACAATCGACGTATATTGTCTGGTTGTAGGGCTTTCTCAGATCCTAATAAACCAAAAACATCTCCGGAAATGCGCGCAAGATAAATGTCGCCTCCCAATTTCTCGGTTAGTCGATTTGCAACGGATTGCAATAAAAGATCACCATAATGGTGACCGAGCACATCATTTATTCCTGCAAAATCATCGATATCAATTAACACGACCAGCTGTTTTTCAGTGGCATTTTTTATGGCATGGTCAATCTGCTCAATAAATTTAAGACGATTTGGCAGCATTAACAATTGATCGCGATAGGCGTGATTTTTAAGCTGATTCACCAAACCTAAATTATCCAGACAGACACCCAGATTGGCACAAAATACACCGAGCAGTTGCTGATCAATATCATTTAATGCGCAAGGCAACTCGACAAAAGCTGCTGCTGGGCGATTGCCTTGTCCAGAAAAAAACAAAGTCATATTGTCTTTGTTGAAAATGGATTCGCGACGTGTCAAAGTCTGTCTAAGCGACTCACGTATGAGCTCGTTTCCAATCTCGTCAATCGGGCAGTTCATCAGATTGCTAAACTGCCCCGCTGAGGCAATCACACTAAAAGTAAGCGTATGACCCAAGGCATCAGGCCGATCACCTTGTGCACAAATCAGCCCTTCGGATGGAACACCACATAATGCGGCAATTTGCGTAATGACGCCGGAGGCGAAACGCTGAATACCATCTTCGACAGAAAAAGAGCCGCTCGATGTAATAATTTGATGTAGCCCACGACGACTAGCGTCAATTGTACGAATTTGATCATAAGAGCGGATCGCAGCTGTTAGTGCCGTAAGGAGTTTTTTACGAGTCAGCTCGTTCTTGGTTTTGTAGTCATTGATGTCGTAATCCCGGATCGCATCTTCTTCGGGGGCATAACCCGGTTGTCCGGTACGCAAAATGATACGGCTATCGCGCCATTTGAGTTCGTCACGAATATAACCAACCAGCTCTAAGCCGGCTTGTTCTGTTTCCATTACAACATCGAGCAAGATGACGGCGATATCTGATTCTTTGGAAAAGACTTCTCTGGTCTCGGCTTTCGAGTAGGTATGTATAAATTCGAGTTTGCGGTTGAGAATTTTGACATCGAGCAGGGCGAACTCAGTCGCGCGATGCACATCTTCATCGTCATCAACGATGGCAATTTTCCAGGTACGGGGAACATGATGCGCCAACAAGGTATCTTCGACGTCTTCTTCAATAAAGAGCGCATCATCGTCATTGCTAATAGGTGTGTTCGACATGTTTTTTTCCAAAAAGATCGCACGCTCCAACTTAAGCTAGTACCCAGTAAAGGCATTGCTTAGTATATAGCATCTATTTTGTTGTGCAATGGGAAATGTAGCATTCACACATCGAACTTATTTTCAAACACTTTGATTACATGTGGCAATTTCTGGGATGAATAAAAGTCTTGATCTTGCAGAGTTTCAAAAAAATCGCCGGTAAGCATCCAAGCCAAGACCAGCACCGATACTACCAAACAAATCGCCTTCTACTTGTTTAGCCTCAGGCACGATTGCGGCTATGCGCTGACGCAAACCGCGTACACCGCTGGAACCGCCGGTAAAGAAAACAGTGTCAACATCCTTAGCGTTCACACCAGCACTTGAAAATACTTTATTTATACTACTTTCTATTTGATCCATCAGATGTGAAATAGCTAACTGAAAACCCTGTTGCTTGAGGTGGAGCACACAGGCTAAAGAATCTGTACTCTTAGTGTGCAAACGCTCTAATGCAAGACTAATGCTATCGCGCTCAGACAACATTATTTTGGCCTCTTCCGACTTCAGCGCTAACCAATGGCCATCACGATGTTCGACCAGATTCAGCAGCCTTTCGAGGCGCATGCGCAGGTCCTGGTTATTCACGTCGCGATACACATCCTTCAATTCACGTGCGACTTTTTGTGTATATGCAAGATTAATCGTGTGCCAGGTTGCCAGGTTGAAGTAATAGGCGGATGGCATTTCTGTCCCGTTTGTCAGCGTACCGCCCAGACCTAGTAGAGGCATGACTTGGGTCAAACTCAGGTATTTATCGAAATCGGTGCCGCCAATGTGTACGCCGCCGTTACCGAGAATGTCGCTTTGCCTGTCGGTATGCTTGCTGCGCTCTGGCGACAGGCGCACTAATGAAAAATCAGAGGTACCGCCGCCAATATCAGCAACCAGGACTAATTCTTCGCGCTCAATTCTTGATTCGTAGTCGATTGCCGCTGCGATCGGTTCGTATTGAAATTGAACCTCCTTAAAACCTACCGCAATAGCGATGTCTTCCAAGGTTTTTTGCGCCAGCTCATCGGCGGCTGTATCGTCATCGATGAAGTGCACCGGGCGGCCGAACACCGCCCGTGTAAAAGTTTGCTGCGCCGATTGCTCGGCACGGTATTTCAATTCACCAATATACTGCGCTAGCAAATCGCGAAATGCCAGAGTGCGCCCTTGCACTTCAGTCTGGCCGTCGATCAGGCTGGTGCCCAACAAACTTTTCATCGAGCGCATCAAACGCCCTTCATAACCGGCCAAATAGGCGGTGAGAGCGGAGCGACCGTAGCTGACTTCATCTTCATCGTGGTTAAAGAACACCACGGATGGCAAAGTCACTTTACCGTCTTCCAGACTGAGTAATGTCGCCTGCCCGGCGACTCCCGCACGATGCCAACCCACCGTCGAATTCGAGGTGCCGAAATCTACTCCACATGCTTGCAACATCAAATTTCCTAGGTAAAAACTGGGGGCAATTATAGTCGAAATCGATGTTTGGCCGCGTGCCAGGTGAAACGACAGGTAAAACGAATGTAATGATCGTCGTATACTATGCTCTTTTTGTGTCAAGTCAGAAAGCTTCCGTTTATGTCAGAGTTAAACCATACAGACTTGGTCCCGACGAATATCCGTTTTGTCCTTATTACGGTATTTCTGGATATTCTGGGAATGGGATTGATCATCCCGGTATTGCCACGCCTGGTTGAAAGCTACACCCATCAACCGGACATGCAGGCCTATTGGTATGGCGTAATTGTGGCGGCGTACGGCGTGATGCAGTTTTTTTTCGCGCCGATAATTGGTGCCCTCAGCGACCGCTTTGGCCGCCGCCCGGTCTTGCTGATTTGCGTGTTTGGCCTGGGCTTGAATTTTTTGATGCTGACCATGGTCAGTTCGATATTCTGGATGCTGGTGGTGCGCGCGATTGGCGGTGTCACGGCCGGTAATTTATCGGTCGCCAGCGCGTATATTGCCGATGTATCATCGCCAGAAAACCGCAGCAAGGCCTTGGGCAAGATGGGCGCGATGTTTGGGCTCGGCTTTATCTGCGGACCGATATTGGGCGGCATACTCGGTGAAACCGACCTGCACTATCCCTTCTATCTGGCGGCGGCAGTCTCTTTAGGTAATGTCCTGTACGGTTATTTTTCCTTGCCTGAATCATTATCACTCACGCATCGCAAAGCATTTTCATTGGGCTCTGCTAATCCCTTTGCGGGACTAAGCGGGCTGGCTCACCTGCGCCACGTTGGCCCGCTGGTGTGGGTGTACGCCTTCACAATGTTTGCGCAATTTACCTTGCAAACTACCTGGGTCTTGTCCACTGAATTGCGTTTTGGCTGGACACCGATGCAAAATGGCTTTGCGCTGTTTTGTGTCGGCTTATCTAGCGTCGTGATGCAGGGCATATTTTTGGGCCGCTATATCAAACGGGTAGGGGATGCAAATGCCGTGCTGTTTGGCCTGGCTTCGTCGTGCATCGCATTAAGTATGTATGGCCTGGCGCAAGCTGGCTGGATGATGTACGCGCTGATTCTTTGTAATCTCTTGAGTTTTGCCACTGGCCCGGCGCTTCAGGCGATGTTTTCCAAGGCGGTCGATGTGCGTTCACAAGGCACAGCGATGGGTTCGTTGACCGCGCTGGCCAGCATCATGAGTGTGGCGGCTACCTTGATCGGCACCTCTTTGCTGGGGCAAGTGAGTCATCATGCCAAGGGCAGCCTGATCTTGGGCGCACCTTTTTTTATGGCGGCAACGGTGCAATTTGTCGCGCTGAATCTAGCTTACCGACATTTTCAAAAACAAAAAGTAATCCGGTAAATTTAACAAAAAACAGACTCTCGCAAGAGTCTGTTTTTAATGCCAACACTTATTCAGACTAACTTGCTGCAATGTGTGAGCTGGCTTTATCGAGCACGACTTCTGGTTGTTCCGCTTCTTCCATGGTTTCATTGTTAAGGCATTTGTTCAACCTGACCATGTCTACATCATTACCCCATTTGCCGACGACGATAGTAGCGACACCATTGCCGATCAAATTTGTCAGGGCACGCGCCTCCGACATAAAACGGTCGATACCAAGAATCAGCGCCAAGCCCGCCACTGGCACTCCTCCGACTGCAGACAAGGTCGCTGCGAGTACGATAAAACCACTGCCGGTAATACCGGCCGCGCCTTTTGAGGTAAGCAGCAATACTGCCAGCAAGGTTACTTGCTGCATGATACTCATCGGTGTATTGGTCGCCTG
>JANYFV010000260.1 GCA_025359635.1 Undibacterium sp.
CCCGAGCGACACACGATACTGATGCAAAAAAATCGTCTTTTTCAACCGGCCACTTTGCGTCAATTTGTGTTTGACGATTTTATTCATGTCGTCGATACACTGCGATTTTTAGCAGACGGACCAGTGAAAGAGATGAGCGTAAAAGCGAAGAGTGTTGCGGGCATGACTTACCACATTGCCTTGCAGTTGAGCGGCGATAATTACAATGCTATCGGCATCATGAATCGTGACAGTGGCAGCACTGAAGAAAGCTTAGAGGTGATGTGCCCCGGGCACAAATGGCGCATAGACGGAATGCAAACGAGCACACATTTTGTCGATGGAGAGGAGATCCGGAGCTACGCAAAAGACTGGGATAGTCACTTGCATAGACGAGGATTTCCACAAATCATAGAACATTTTATCGACTGTGTCGGAACCCGGAGAACGCCTGAACCTGGCGCTCTCGATTCGATGGAAACCCATGCTTTATGCGAGAAAATTGTGCTCACACTTGAGTCTGAATTTGAGTTAAGGCTATAAGGCTCATTTGTAGGGCGACTTGCAATCCGCCCTACATAAGTTATTTATTGCGATGTACTTATGGCCAGAGCTGCCAAAAAACTAGCGCGCTGACAAAGCCATAAATGAAGGCGTCAAGTAAATTTTTTAGCGTGGCTGACCATGGTCTGCCCATCCAGATTGATTCTTGTACGCTACCGCAACCATACGCGATCATGGTAAAAATCCCGATAAAGTGTCCTGCCTGATGTGCATTGCCCGCGATGCCATAAGCTTGCATCGCCAGCATTGCGCCTAGCGCGGCAATCACTACCGTGAGCAAGAACCATTGCAGCAGATATTTACCCATGGCAGGTGCGCCGGGCTTGCGCATTGTGATTAAAGCGACCGGCCCGTCGCGAAATTTTTGTTGCATAGATTCTGACTGCATCTCCTTCATATCAGTGCAATGCGGTGTGGCATATAAGCCAGCAGTCAGATTGGCACTGCTCAGCACGCGCCGCACTTCATCCTCATTTGGCAGTGGGCGATATTCAGAGTTATGCCATTTGAAAACCATGTGTATCAAGCTGCTGGCAATAAACACCGCGATTGCGGCGACAATAATGGGTAAGCATAGTTGTATCATCGTGTCTCCTTAGTTGATTAAGCAGGTGTGGGATTATCAGCAAAAAACATGCACCTGCGTTGCAGCACTATACGCCAGGTTTGCAGGGCTGTATTCCGCTTTTATGTTGAATGCTACTCATTACTTCGCAGGAAAAAAATCAGCTTAAATCCCAAATTGCAATTTGAAAAACATCTCGCTGGATCTGGCGTTGGCGGGTATCGCGCCTTGTCCGTGCGCCTTGGTTACACCGAGATACCAGACATTGGCTGCCGAGGTTTTGTGCGAAAAAATCATTGAGTAGGTATCGTAATGTGAGCTTGACGCTGGCACGCCATTGATGCCAGCATTTCGTTCGGTAGACTGCCGTTGGAAGATACTACGTACGGCATCTTGCGCACTAAAATGCATTACGCCTAAGATGCGGGCAATTTTGTCATTCAGTGCGGTTTGGCCATCAGTGCCTTGTATCGCCGTTTTGGCGAAATGTGGTTCAATTTCTACGCGATCAAACAGACGCATTTTGGCGCTTAGTTCTAAGCTAGTGCCACGCCCGACCCGGTCATTTTCTATATCGACTTGCTCACCCAAGGTGAGTTTGGCACCGATATGATTGAGCCAATCGAAAGGGTTTGCATCCATCGTCATGAACCATTGAGAAAAACTGTGCAACTGCCCACCGGGTTTTACCCTTTGCGCGATACTCGGATGGAATTCAAGATTGAAATTTGTATTTCTCGGACCCGCAATAAATACACCGGGGTCGAGTATCCGGGAGATAGTGATGCCATCTAACGTCTGCGAATCTGTCACCCATAGATAGGCGCCCATGTCATGCCAGTCGCTGTCACGCTGCCACTTACGCAGGATTTGCCCAGTGATCTGACGATAACTGGCTTGCGGTACAAAGCCGGTATCGTTACGGTATTTATCACTGACTTGTTCAAAGGTGAGCGATGGCTCCCAATCGTCTGCCTTGCGTATCCAGTCAGCAAAAATATAACTGCCGGATTGATTGGTTTTTGCTTGCAGATTGCCACTTGCATCGGCAATCGCCGAGGTGCTGGAAAATAATACTTGCCCGCGTATTCTGTCGCGATCATTTGGGCGCCACACCAGATCTGGCCCGAGCACAGTATTCATGCCGGCACCATTTTGATAGCTGCGGTGACTTGCCATACCGCCCACAGATAAAGTATCGACATAGGTTCTGGCTCGTGCCATCTGCACCTCGGAAGCTGGTTGTGTCAGATATCGGCTGCCATAGGCGCCTGGTATGAGTAAGCTGCCACCGCCCTGGTCATGCACAGTCAATAACATCGCCTCGGTATCTTCACTGCGATTGCTGGCACGCAGGCCCCAACTTGGGGAAGTAATCGAACGCGTATAGACGGCGTAGTTGCCGATGCCGCCTTGCTCTTGTGAGCGCGCCGGGCTTTCTAAAATATCGCTACTCTCAAGAAAAAACGGCCGCTTCTCTGGCAAGGAAATCGCGAATTGCGCGTTGCTGGTGAGTTGCGGTACATCGAGTTCAACTTGTGAGAAATCCGGTCGCAACGTGGCATCAATCACCCAGGCTGCATTCGGTCGCCATTTGATATCGAGGCCAGGATCAATCTTGTTCTTGATCGCGCGCGCTTGTCCATCGGCAGATTCTCGATTTTGTCGCACGGTGAGGGAGGGACGCAGGCTCCATGCGCTATCGATAGGTACAGTATTTAAGCCCGTTAATGCTGTCATCTCTGCTAACAGACTGCTGCTGGTACGCATCTGAGGTGCGCTGACAAACATTTGGTGCTGCGCGCGTGGCATGCTTCGGGTGACTTGAAAATTCCATGGTTTGCTACCGTTTTCCGGGAAGCGCAAGACAGAGAAGGGAATGCGAATTTCTATTGTATAGCCATCCTTTTGCAGTGAAGCTTTGGCATCGATCTCAAAATCAGGCGAAAAATCTAAGTTGTCGGTATCGGCGGTATACATGCCGTCGGCAATCACGCCGCGTGGATTAACCCGTACGAACAGAGCGGATTTTTGCGCACCAACCGGATCGAGAAAAACATTGATGTAGTCCTGGTCGTCAAAAACAGAATCGCGCCTGACTAAGGGCGCGCGTATCTCAGAGGGGATATTGTCGTAGGCACGTATGCCGAAATAAATCGCCTTCTCATCAAATACAATTTGTACCGTGGTTCTTTCGGGCGCAGGCTTGCCATCAGTCGGTGCTGTCTGCCAGAACGCATCATGCAGCGGCACGCTTTGCCAGATCGGGTCATCGAGTTTGCCGGTAAATTGCAGATGGCTGTTGCTGGCCAGTGCGGTGGGTGCATAGGGCGCGCTGCGCGCTGCGGCATGGCTATTGCCTGCGACACAGCATGCGCCTGCGGCAAAGAATACACAGGCAATGATCCAGGCGGCGGTCTTACTTAACGTCGATATCAAGTTAATTCCAATTTTGTTTAAATTTACGTTTCAACGTACAAATTTTTTGTCTTTACCAATGACCACGAGTTCAACAAATCTTGCCCCTCGTGATTACCCGTTGAAAATCGCACAGGAAAATCGCCGAGTTCTATCGTCCCCATATGCTCTGCAGTGTCGATAAATTTTTCTCTGGTTACTTCCCGCCCAACTTCCTTGAGGATAATAACAAATGTTTTGACCGCTATAAAGCCTTCGAGGCTGCCAAAGTCCAGATCTTTTTTGTCTTGTACTTATCATTTTCTTCGCAGATCTGGTCGCGTATGCTGACCATCGCTGGTTTTCAAAGTCGCATACATCTCTGGCTGTCCTTGCGAATTTCTTCCAGATCAAATTCGCGTATCAAAATAGTCTCGTCCACGCGATTCGCTTCAGCTACTTTTGTCCGATATAGTCAGCGATAAACGAGGCGATGTCATCGACATGGTCATTGGTCTCGATAGGAATTTTATGGCCCGCGCTTGCAAAAAGTGCGGCTAGATAATTTCAGATATTGAGGCGAACAGCAATTTTAAGGCATTACTTTGCTGACGAGGATTCAGCAATGGAAATTTGCTCTTTTAACCAAGCCGTTGCCGAGGCCTCATCGCTGGAAAAAATGTGAGGTTCAGCAGCTTGTAGGTACATCGTCGATAGCATGGATTTCACGATGTTTTCGCTCTCAACATCCATCAGTACAATCGAAGTGGCACAGCGCCCTAAAGTCCTCTGATGCGAAATGGTGCTCACCATTTCTGCCATAGAATCCGGCGTGTGAAGTGGCGCACCAATCGCAACCGCAAGCATTGCCCAGTGTTGTCCTGCCATTGAAGCGACTTTAAGATCCACTTCTTTGCGATACGCATGTATGCATTCCACGTTAAATGGACCCCAGGTGTGGCTAATCAAAATTTGTCCTTTGATAGTCACGTCAAATCGGCCATGAATGACGCTTTGATTGTCTGTCATATTTTGCCTTATAAGGCTGTGCGGTTTCTTAGAAAATGTAACCGTGATTCTGATGTTTTACAAATTTTCCTATTCTCAAAATCGTTCACCTTAAGTGCGAATTGAGGTATTAGTTTTCTTGATATAGTTTAGGAAGTGCTCCATTTTTCATACCCTTTTGGATTGTCTTATTTATCCTATTGATAATCTCATCAAAATGACCTTTGGCAGTGGCAAAATGAATTGTGTCATTAAATAATGGGTTGATTGATATTTCAAACGTCCGGCCATCGAGTTCCGGATCTTTAAATTCAGGAACCATTTTTCGATTAACGAATTTTTCAACTTGGTTACGACTGTCATTCTGATGGAAGGGTATAAAGAGGACATCACTTTGTTTTTTTGTGAGTTTTCTAAAGCGCTCTCGATACGAGATGAAATCTTCTTGAACGATAAAAACATCATTTTTCGCTTTTTCGTATTCTTCGCCATGACTTAATCCTAGTCCGCTAGTTACTGTTTTCCCTTTTAAATCTTTCAATTCAGAGTATTGATAATTATTATCTTTGCCGTATGAAATTGCCCAAACGTGAAATGTGATCACTGGTTGTGAAAAACGATATTTTTCTAAACGTTTAGCCGATTTTGAGAACCCATAAATGATCCCTTTCCCGTGCATTACTTCTAGCTGAGCACGTTTCCAAGGTAACACGACAATGTCAAATTTTATTCCCGCTTCCTGTTCGAAGTAGTTAAAAATTCTAGCTATTTGGGGAGTGCTTGGGATTTGCTGACCCTTTGCATCAAAGTTTTCAGCTTGATAAAGTGTGACGTGA
>JANYFV010000297.1 GCA_025359635.1 Undibacterium sp.
AACGTCATATCCGGCCGAATTTACCCGCAGATGCCAGTACATTCTGGGAAAGTAAATCAATCTTGGGTAAAGCCCGCTACCATTATTTTACGAATAACGCGTATCAGCATGGCTTGCTGGGAAATTTCATTGGTTTTGCACATTGGTTTGTGCGTTTGATGGGTGGCGATTTAAAGAAATTATCAACAGCGCGCGATATGCAAGAACAGAAAACTTTGTTCGAAACATATCTGGCGCCTGTGTTTGATACGCGGCTGTTCAAATTTTTATCCAGGCAGCCGGTCGCGTTGTATAGCCTTGGGATACCACCGGCACAATTTTCAGCATTAAAAAATGATGCCAAAGATGGTTTGCATTTACTCTTCAAGGAAAGAATGCGCCATCTTGCTTGCGATTTCCCTTTGGAAGAAAACTGCTTTGCCCATCAGGCATTTGCGCGTCAATACGATACCTCGACTCAGACAGCCTTGCCCATGTATTTGCAACGTCAATATTTTTCATCGTTGCGCAGCAATATCGACCGCATCTATCCGCACCACAACAATCTCACTGATTTTTTGCGCCAACAGCCACGCGCTTCGATGGATGCGTATTTGTTTTTGGATGCGCAAGATTGGATGGATCAACAACAACTGACCGAGCTATGGGAAGAAGTGACACGTACCGCTGCCCCCGACGCCAAAGTGGTATTTCGCACCGGTGGCAGTGAGTCTCCGTTGGAGCATATATTGCCAGCGCATCTCATTTCTGCATGGAGTACCGACCCGGAACATAATCGCAAATTGTATGCAACTGATCGATCGGCAATCTATGGTGGTATGCATTTGTACGTAAAAAATTAATACCAAGGTTCAAATAAGTTGAATTCTTCTTTACCACCTCGGGCATTAGCTGACGCATTGTGGTTAATGACCGCTTTCTCTAAAGGTGGAAGCGGGTTGTTGAGAAATGCCGATTGTGAGTTTGATTCAATTGAGATTGCTGGGCGACTTGAAACTATCGGAAAAAATGTAAGGAAAAGACGTGGTCAAAGTTATGTACTGAGCCCACGTTCAGCCTGGATTGACTATGCAAAAGAAGAAGCTACGCGACGTATCAATCCTCACTTACGCTGGTTGGTGAAAATAGCTTTTCATTGTGTATTTGCTCCGGCTTCATTTTTATTGCGTGTCTGCGGACTGGATGGCGCAGTCACGGTTGCCAATCGCCTGATTTCGACTAATCTTTACCCAGACTGGCAACGATCAGACGTTGAAAAATTAACGACTGAATTAATTGCACGATATGCAAAGGAAATTTTAGTCATCAGAAATATCTGCCCTGATGTCACTCCCGATTTGGCACGCAATTTACAGAGCACTGGCTGGCAATTAATCCCCGCTCGTATTGTCTATCTCTGTGACCCACAAAATAACTCAATCTGGAAGCACAACCACGTAAAAAAAGATGCGAAGCTTCTGGCCTCTGGTGAGTTTGAAGTAATACGACCAGATCAGATCATCGCAGCAGATTTACCCTTACTAAGGTCACTATACCGTCAGTTATTTATTGAAAAACATTCTCAGCTCAACCCTGATTTCACGCCAGAGTTTTTTGATCTTTGCCTGGAGAGCGGTTTTTTGGAGTTATATGGCTTACGCTTAAAAGGGGAAATAGTCGGCGTATTGGGTTTATATGAACATAGGGAAAGCAATTGGCTGACCACGCCATTGATCGGGTATGACACGAGCTTGCCGCAGCAGAATGGTGTGTATCGATGTCTGATGGCACTGTTACTGCAAGAAGCTAAAAGCCGCAAGCTACGCCTGCACTACAGTTCAGGTGCCAGCCAATTCAAACGCGCCCGTGGTGGCATTGCCAGCTTGGAATATACCGCGGTGTTTAGTCGGCATTTGTCGCCAGTTAAGCGATTGGCCAACCATGGGTTTGCACTAAGCATGCAAAAAATTGCCCCATTCATCTTGAAAAAAGCAGACGGTCTGTAATACGAGTTGTCGGGATTTGTGACGGTAATGCTTACCTGCTGAAGTCAGTGATGTGCGCCAATGTGGTCAAAAATATTCTTGTGCAAATGCGATAAATTGTTTATATTGTTTATTCATTTAAATATTTTACCTATTTACAGTTTTATTTTGGGAGCTAATCATGGCATCTGCAACATTAAAAAAAGTCGCAACACCGTCTAAGGCACCGGTGGTTCCTACCAAAAAAATAGCAACGGCCGCATCAAAAGTCACTGAGGTTAATGCGACGGTTAAAGCTGCTGTAAAAGCCAAGCCACAAACGTCTGTAAAAACAGCGGTAAAAGTGATTAAGGCAGCAGCTAAGCCTGCAGCTAAGCCTGCAGCTAAGCCTGCAACTAAATCAACAACTAAGCCAGCGGCAAAGACACCAGTGAAAGCCGCAGCCAAGCCTGCAGCCTCTGCTGTCACTGCGGTACCGGCAAAAGAGAAGGCAAAAAAAGCCAAATTAGTACGCGACAGTTTCACCATGCCAGAAGCTGAATATGCCGTGCTGAATCATGTTAAAAAAGCTTGCCTTAGCGCTGGTATCGAAGTGAAAAAGAGTCAGCTCTTGCGCGTAGGCTTGTTGTTGCTGAGTAAAACAGATGTGGCTAGTTTAAAAACACTTGTCGCTAACCTTGAACCACTTAAGGCTGGCCGCCCTAAAAAAGAAAAATAATCCTGGACACAACGGATCTTTTTTTCTACGTCATATCTGAGTAGATAGAGAACGACTCAAGCAGCCTCGGTTTGAATAGCCGGGGCTGTTGTTTTTTTACCTGTCATAAAACCGACATGAAACTGTCATTTTCTTGAAGTATTCCTCATTTATTCTTCGTTCGTCAATCTACCGAAGAGGAAAAAATGAGAAACTTAAATACATCAGTCGACGCAAATTCAAGTGGCTCTAAGTTGAGCTTAAGCCTTGCCAGCACGGCTAAGGAAATCAAAGAAGTTCAGCGTCTGCGCTATAAAGTATTCATTGAAGCGATGGGTTTGTCTGCCTTGGCCAATTCTGATGGTCTTGATAAAGATGAGTTTGACGATCATTGCGATCACTTGATTGTTCGTGATAATAAAACGCTCAAGGTGGTGGGTACTTATCGCATACTGGGGCCTAACGCTGCCCGTCATATCGGTCGCTATTATTCAGAGACAGAATTCGATTTGTCCCGCTTGGAAAATATACGCGGTAACATCGCTGAAGCAGGCCGCTCTTGCATACACCCTGATTATCGCGGTGGTGCGGTCATTATGCTGCTCTGGTCTGGCCTTGCCGCCTATATGCAACGTGAACGCTGTACTTACCTGATCGGATGCGCCAGTATTAGCCTGGCCGATGGCGGACACAATGCCGCAGCGATTTATCGTGGCCTTCAAGAATCTTCTTTCGCACCGCTTGAATATCGCGTTGCGCCAAAATTAGCCTTCCCCTTTGATAATCTGGATGTCGGTCATGTTGCACGTATTCCTCCTCTGCTCAAAGGATATTTACGCGCGGGTGGTTGGGTTTGTGGTGACCCTGCGTGGGACCCGGATTTTCATTGTGCCGATCTGTTCATGATGTTGCCATTAGTGAATTTGGACAATCGCTATGCCAAACACTACGGGACTGATGGAGTTGAAACATGACCCCCGCAGATCAGTTCTTACATCAGAAATTGGATCACAAGCTGCATCAAAAACTGACTAAAACCAGTAAGAATGACGTGATTCGTTTTAGAAGTATCTGGATATCTGATCTGCATTTAGGGACAACAGGCTGTCAGGCAGCACGCCTGTTGGAATTTTTACAAGCGACTGAATCTGACACCTTGTATCTGGTCGGCGACATCATCGATGGCTGGCAATTAAAGCGCCGCTGGTACTGGGATCAGGTTCATAACAATGTCGTACAGACTGTGCTAAAAAAAGCCAAGAAAGGGACGAATGTTATTTTCGTTCCCGGCAACCATGATGAAGCGGTGCGTCAATTTATTGACCTTGATTTTGGTGGTATTAAAGTGCGTGATGAACTTGTACACGTTACGGCACAAGGAAAGCGCATGCTGGTCTTGCATGGTGATCGCTTTGATGGTGTGATTGCATGCGCCAAATGGTTGGCATATGTAGGCGATAGCTTATACACCATGATCCTCAAATTCAATCATATCTTTAATAACTGGCGCGCACGTGTCGGGCTGCCGTATTGGTCCTTGTCACAATACCTCAAACTTAAGGTAAAAAATGCAGTCAGCTATATCAGCTCATTTGAAAATGCGCTGGCCGATGAAGCACGTAAACGCGGTTTGGATGGCGTGATTTGCGGACACATTCACAAACCAGAAATTCGTGATATTGACGGGATTACGTATTGCAATGACGGTGACTGGGTCGAGAGTCTTTCTGCATTGGTCGAAGAGGCAAATGGTGAACTGCGTTTGGTGAGCTGGCACGACATTATGTTGCGCACTGAAAAACAGACGTTTGGGCTTAAGCCTGAATCTATGCCTGAACTTGAGCCTGAGTTGGCGCTGGCAAAATTTTCAAATAGCTGATCTGCGGATTACGTTTGCGTGCCAATTAGATATTTGAAAATTCAATAGAACGGCAATTTTTCATAGAGCCGTCACAAATTTTATGTAATTTAGGAGACATTAAACCGAGATTTTCCAATAGGCCACCTGCGGCGCTATTTGTCTGCTGACGGCGCATTTTCGGCCAGTTGTGCTGCGCTTCGATGCGAATAGCTCGCTATTCGCGCCTCATTCGCAACAAAACTGACTCGAAAAGTGCATCCGTCATCACCACAAATCCTATTGGAAATCTCGGTCAAATTGACAATCATCGCCACCTGAAATATTTTGGAGTCTCCGATGCACACCCTGATTAGCCCTGTTGTCAACTTGATGGGGCGCTTGCGCCTTATTCCTAAGTTTCTCATTGTGTCGATTTTTTTCGCTGCGCCTGCGATTGTTGTGTCGACTTTGCTCTTGAACGAGCTGAATAAATCCATTTCGCTAAGTGAAAAGGAACGCGTTGGTGTGATGCACGTCGTGTTGGTCCAAGACTTACTACGATTGACGCAGCAACATCGTGCCTTACGACATCTGGCATTGGCAGGCAATATACCGGCCGGGCAAGGCGCTTTAAAAAAGCAGGAAGAAGTCTCTGCAAAATTGACGGAATTGGATAATTTGCAAAAATCGTACCCAGAAATGGATCTCGCTTCCGGCATCACTCTCAATATGAGAGCATGGACGGATATAATTCGCTTGATTCCAACCGCAAAAGCAAAAGAGAGTTACGTCGCCCATAGCGTCCTGATTGACCAGTTATATAAACTGAGTAGCAACATCGCCGATCAATCACATCTCAGTTTAGATCCCGAAGTAGATACGTATTACCTGATCAATGTTTTTTCAAAAGCTCTGCCGGAACTTGCCAATGTCATTGCTGACATTGCCGCGCGCGGAGCGCCATATATCGATACCGGCTTACTCGAGCCAAACGAAGATGTTTTGATCAATGCCAATATTATGTGGGCAAAGCGAGATATTGATCGCCTTCCTGCAAAACTGGAAACGATGTTTCGTGAGAACGCTAGTCTCAAAGAGAAAATTGAGTCACCACAAGTTGCGATTGCGAGCAATCTACAATTTTTAGATAGAGCGAAAAGCGAAGTCTCCAATGCAGTCGATCAAACTAACGGAACAGAATTTTTAGCCGCCGGAGCACAGAGCGTAGATGCCTTGTATGGTTACGCTAAGGCTGCAGGTAAATTGCTTGATGCTACTCTTTCCGAGCGCAATGAACGCAATATATTCAATCGAAACCTGATGCTTGCAGCAATCTTGTTGACCTTACTCATAGCCTTGTATTTGTTGGCCGGTTTCTATTTATCATTCTCGCGTGAGATACAAAAATTAAGTAATGCGGTCGAGAGTGTAACAACTGGTAATTTGAGCAATCAGATTCAATCCAAGGGCAAAGACGAAGTTGCGCAGTTACTCAATGCGTTTGACGGTATGCGCCAAGTCCTGGCAAGGCTAGTTGCCGGGATACGGCTAAGTACAGATTCCATCTCAACTGCATCAAGTGAGATCGCGCATGGCAATGCTGATCTGTCTACGCGTACCGAACATCAAGCCAGTTCATTGGAAGAAACCTCTGCATCGATGGAAGAGCTAACCACTGCCGTTAAACAAAATACCAAAAGTGCCCAGCAGGCAAATCAGAATGCTGTTTCTGCTGCTGAAATTGCAAAAGAAGGTGGTGTCGCGGTGACACAAATGATAGCGATGATGGATGCGATACAACGCTCTTCGCAAAAAATTGGCGACATTATCGGTGTGATCAATGGCATTGCATTTCAAACCAATATTTTAGCCTTGAATGCAGCGGTCGAAGCTGCCAGGGCTGGTGAGCAAGGTCGAGGCTTTGCTGTCGTGGCGACAGAGGTGCGTAATTTGGCACAGCGTTCGGCTAGTGCTGCCAGAGAAATAAAATCTTTAATCACGACATCGGTAGAACAAGTGGGTGCGGGAAGTCGGCAAGTACAAACCGCCGGGCAAACCATGCAACAAATTGTTCTGTCGATTGATGCAGTTACCAGCAATATGCGCGATATCACTGCCGCTAGTGCCGGACAACAGGCCGGGATCGAGCAAGTCAATCAAACCTTGAGTCAACTTGATGAAATCACCCAGCAAAATGCGGCTTTGGTAGAGCAGGCTGCTGCTGCTGCCGAGAGTATGCATGACCAGACAATACTTCTCACGAAGGCAGTTGCTGTCTTCACATTGGAAGATGAGTCCGCTGCTGAGTCTTTGGCGGGCGACTCCTTGCAGCATCAAAATCAAGCTGGAGAAAACCGGATTGACATGCGACGTCTGAGTGAGTCAAAAATGTCGACAAAAGCCGCAGCGAAAATTAAGGGTAGTGCCCCTAAGATTCGCATACGCTTAATTCAAAATCGCTAATCATCTCTCTTTAAACTTCAGAGCATTGATGTTCGATCATTATCGAATAGCTCTTATTCTGCCCATAAAATCGTGAATCAATCTCCCGCCGTTATATCGAGTTTTGGCTATAAATACATTTACGTATTTATCAAAGAAAGCTATGTTCAAATTTTGATCTGGCCGCTTATTTGTGCAGTGCTATTTTTCTTTCTTTGGATGTTCACGTTCAATAGAATTGATGACGATAAAAAGCAGTTGCAAATAAATGCATTGAAAGATGTCAGTGCTATATCCGGGTCTTATGCACAATATCTTACCCGTAGTCTTGAGCAAATAGACCAGGTAACCAAGCATGTGAAATTTGACTGGGAAACGTCACGAGGAAATTTGCGCCTCGAAGATTTACGGGTTCAGGGCCTTTTTATTGCACCACAATTTACCCGGGTGGCGATTCTCGATAAAGTGGGAAATACCATAAGCTCTACCGTGTCGAATAGGCAAATATTAGATGAAAATTTACGTTGGGCGCTCCTGTTTCATCGACAAAATAATTCGAGTGAAATGCAAATTGTATTTCCCGATCGACTCGATGACGGGGGCAAACAAGTACTACATTTTACGCGCAGGCTTGAGGCGAATGACGAGAGCTTTGATGGTATCGTAGTGATCTCGGTTGATGCTGCATACTTTACTACCTTTTTTGATGAACAAAGTGTCGGCAAAGCAGGAATGTTGTTAATGTTGGGGCGCGAACATCTGAATGGCATATCGCGCATAGGCAACGATATGCACATAGAAAACACGGCAGCCTTCAATACACTGATTCCTCCGGAAACCGATATTGGCGCAAAGTACGTTGTTGATACCAGCTATTTTATCGATCAGCAATCTCGCTTTCTCGGGTGGCACAGGCTAAGCGCCTATCCGATCACGGCTGTTATCGGCCTATCTAAAACAGAGTTACTCGGGGCTTATCTTGCATCCTGGAATAACGGTAAAAATATGGCGAGTGTTGCGAGCTTCTTTTTGTTTTTGTTCACCATTATTGCCACCCGTATGTCTGCGATTTTGGCATGGAGAAAATATCAGGAAAAAGAAATTCAAGATACCTATAGATTGGCGACAGAGGGTGCTGAAAATGGTTTCTATATGCTCAATACTTTACATGATGAGCATGGGGATATTGTTGATTTTGTGTATGTAGATTGCAATGTTCTCGGAGCAAAATTTTTTGGCTTGAATCGAGACGAATTAATCGGAGTAAAACTCTCTTCTTTACAAAGTGAATGTTATTTCAAGGTATTGCTGGATATCTATAGCAAGGCGATGGAGACAGGTTTTTATGAAGATGAATATCAGGTGCCACCTGAGAGCCCGATAGAGTTTTCCTGGGCGCGTCGTCGCCTGGCTCGTTCAGGTTCTGGGCTCGCTGTTACCATCAGTGATATTAGTATCAGAAAACAGAATGAGCGAGAGTTGGTGCAATTGGCAAATAAGGATGAACTTACTGGTTTGTTTAATCGCCACTGGCTGCTGAAACATCTTCCTCTAGCGCTGGACAGAGCAAGAACTGGGCAATATATGCTGGCAATTTTATTTGTCGATCTTGATGGGTTTAAGGGTGTCAACGATACGCGTGGACATGCAGCAGGAGATCATTTACTTAAATCAGTTTCATCTCGCTTGCAATCAGTTTTACGGCCAACCGATCATGTGATAAGGCTTGGTGGCGATGAATTTGTGGTGTTGTTAGAGCCGGTGTATGAAGAACATAAATCTGCCAATGTTGCGGAGAGAATTTGCGAATCATTTGAGCAAGCATTTCTGTGGAACGGCGACAAGCTACAGATGAGCGCTTCGATAGGCATCAGTCTTTTTCCTCGTGATGGTGATGACACAGAGACTCTACTCAAGAGTGCAGATATTGCCATGTACTCTGTCAAGGCCGCAGGAAAAAATCACTACAATTTCTTTAGAGCAGAGTTATACGAAAATTTAAAAAAACGTTTTGAGCTAGAGCAAGCCTTGATTCAGGCAATTGAGCTAGATCAATTTGTTTTGTATTACCAACCACGAGTTGATGCATGCTCTGGCCGGATGGTGAGTATGGAAGCGTTGATCCGTTGGAACCATCCAGAACGAGGTGTGATTTCGCCTCTGGAATTTATTCCTGTCGCTGAAACTTCGGGCCTGATTTTACGAATTGGCGAACTAGTGATGGATATCGCCTGTGCGCAAATTGCAACCTGGCAAACAAAAAACATATCCTTAGTACCGGTGTCAATTAATGTTTCTGCGCGCCAGTTTCAAGCCGGAGATCTTCACTCAAAACTTAAAGCTTGTTTAGAGAAATACGATGTTGATTCGCAATTTCTGGAGGTTGAAATTACCGAATCAGCGATGATGGGTGAGAGCAGTTTGGTCATCGCTGAGCTAATGGCGATAAGGGCACTAGGTATAGAGTTACTAGTCGATGATTTTGGTACCGGGTATTCTTCCTTGTCGCAATTGCAAAGACTAGATATGGATGTGCTTAAAGTAGATCGTGTGTTTACTGATGAGCTAGGCAAATCAAAAGAAGGTGAAATATTCTTTAAGGCGATCGTTTCTATGGCGCATGCCTTAGATATGCGCGTGGTTGCAGAAGGCGTAGAAACGCGAGAGCAGTTAATGATTTTACGTGCGTTGGAGTGCGATGAAATTCAAGGGTACTTCGTATCACGGCCAGTTCCATCCGAGCAAATGGCTATCCTGATGCGGAAGGAATTTTTGTTGACGGAAATTTATGTTGAGCGAGTTATCGATGCCGCTTAGTTTGAAAAAATAGTTCCCTCAATGAAATTCTTGCCTATAAAATATTTGAATTTTGTTATCCGTTTTAAAGAAATTTTTGGATAGTTAAACATTACTGATTTGGCGCAAATAAATCAGCTTGTGTTTTTTCTGATTCAGTCTATGCTGTCTTTTGGTTTGTTCCTATCACGCATTTACCGTAAGAGGAAATCATGTTAAGTACGCAAGAAACGACACTGCAGAACGCTAGCTATCTGAATGTTCGTGATGTGGTGCAAAGACGTAATGATGCAATGGCGATGACGATAGATAGGGGCGTCGGTTTGCAAAATTCTGTCAGCACTATGTGTGCTCTGGAATACTTGCATTCAGAAGGGGTGCCACACCAGATCGCGCAACGAGTATTGTCGCAGCCGACGAGACGGCGTTCACTGATTTAATTAAATAAAAATCACTTCACGACCAGGTCTGGTGTCATGATGGCTTTAAGGTAAGTTTGTACCTCAGTTTCACCTTTTGATTTTTGTGTAATCCACCAAACATTACCTTTGCGTATAGCGCACTCTTCCTGATATGGCGTGATTAATCGTGCGGCAACCTGCCCGAGATAAGGTTGATGTCCGATGATCATCACTGGCTCGCGACTATTGGGCCAATTGGCAACGGCCAGTACCGTCTCAACTGTCGCATCTGGTTCAAGCTCATGCATGACCTTGAACTTGCGGTCTAACGCTTCCATCGTCTCTCTGGTTCTCAGTGTAGGGCTAACCAGTATGCGGCAGCTTTCAGGTAAATTGCTATCCAACCAGTAGGCCATTTTATTAGCCTGTTTGATTCCCTTTGCAGTCAGTTTGCGCGCCTCGTCTGGCATCGTTGGTCCGCCTTGTTCGGCTTCCGCGTGGCGCCAGAGGATGAGATCCATGTTTGCTCCTGAACCTAGAAATCAGCTATCGAAATTAGAACCTAACAGTTCCATCAAATGTCGTTGTGCGCAGAATGGGATTTGTTTTGAACGTGGTTTTTTCCGTTCATAAGTTCCGTCAGAATCAAGTACCCAGGCGTTGGTATTATCTTTCAAGTAAGGATCGATTCCCTCAGCCATGATGCGTTTTTTCGACGATTTTTCTAAAATTGGAAAAGCCACTTCGATGCGACGAAATAGATTACGGCTCATCCAATCTGCGCTGCCAAGATAAGTGTCGTGTGCCAGATCGTTTCTGAAGTAGTAAATGCGGCTGTGTTCAAGGAATCGCCCGATAATTGATCTGACCTTGATATTCTCAGACAAGCCCGGAACACCAGGGCGCAGGGTGCATGCGCCACGCACAATCAAATCTATTTTTACTCCGTCGGCGGATGCCGCATATAAGGCACGGATGACGGTTTCATCCACCAATGCATTCATCTTGGCGATGATGCGACCAGGCCGGCCTTCACGGGCGACCCTGGCTTCATTGCGGATGGCTTTAATGATTTGCGGCTGTAAGGCAAACGGTGCCAGCCATAAGTAATCGAGCTTTTTGGGTTTTGTCAGACCAGTGAGGTGAATAAATACTTCATTTACCTCGGCAGCGAGTTGTGGGTGTGCCGTGAGCAAGCCAAAATCAGTGTAAAACTTGGTTGTCGTTGGATGATAATTGCCTGTGCCAAGATGGGCGTAATGACGTAATACGCCGCCTTCTTCGCGGCGTATTACCAGCGCTAGTTTTGCATGAGTTTTGAGCCCCACCACACCATACACGACTTGCGCGCCAGCGCGTTCTAGCCTGTCTGCCCAGTTGATATTTGCTTCCTCATCAAAGCGTGCCATCAGTTCTACAATGACGGTGACTTCTTTGCCCTGACGTGCGGCGGTGATCAGTGATTCCATCAAATCTGAATTCATCCCGGTACGATAGATAGTTTGTTTGATCGCCAGTACGTTTGGATCTAAGGAGGCGGAGCGGATGAAATCGATGACGGTTTGAAACGGTTGAAAAGGATGGTGCAACAAAACATCTTGTTTGTTCAGCAGGCTAAAAATATCTGTATTACTGTATTTGGGATTGGCTTTGGCCGCGAATGGCGGGAAGCGCAGGTTAGCCTGATTAACGTGATCAACTAGCTCAGACAGTCTGACCATGTTAACTGGGCCATCGACGTGATACAGGCGTTCTTTGTCGAGCGAAAATTGCTGCAATAAAAAGTTGGACAGCTCTTCAGGGCAGTTTTTTGCCACCTCTAAGCGTACCGCCAGACCAAATTGACGGCCTTGTAATTCACCCTGCAGGGCTTGTCTGAGATTCTTTACTTCATCTTCATCGACCCACAAATCACTATCGCGGGTAACGCGAAACTGCGAGTAGGCCAAGACTTCACGGCCGTTAAACAGATCGCCAATATGAGCGTGAATCACCGACGACAACAGGCACATACAAGTGCCTTTATTTGATAGCTCGTCAGGTAAGCGAATTACTCTTGGCAAGACTCGTGGCGCTTTGACGATCGCGATAGCTGTGCCGCGCCCAAAAGCATCTTTGCCCGCCAGCGATACAATGAAGTTGAGACTTTTGTTGACCACCAGCGGAAATGGGTGCGCAGGATCTAAACCGATCGGTGTTAACAATGGCCGCACTTCTCTATCAAAATACGCTTTAACCCAGGCGCGTTGTGCCTCGTTTCTTTCCGTGTGTCTAATCAGGTGTATGCCTTTTTTTGCCAGCTGCGGCAAAATCTCAGTGTTCAGCACACCATATTGCCGAGACACCAATTCATGACATTCGTTGCTAATGCGATCCATCATCGACAAAAAAGCCGGATGCGAGGCAATTTCTCCATCGATCGTGTTTTGCGCCAACAGGCTGGCAACGCGCACTTCGAAAAATTCATCGAGATTGCTACCGACTATACAGAGGTAGCGCAAACGCTCCATCAAGGGAATGCTGCGGTCTTCAGCTTGTGCCAATACGCGCCAGTTAAAGGCGATTTGTGAAGTCTCTCGGTCAAGAAAAATCGCTGAACGAGGTAGGCCAGTCCTTGTCATCAGGGCGCTTTCGCTTTCATTTACTTGCTTGGATGGCTTCACACTTTCCGCTTTCAATGTTGGTTCGACCTCGGGAGGTAGAGGAATATTTTCTAGCATCGCAGTTCGCATGTCACATCAACCGTAATATATGTAGTTGAGGTGATTGTAAGGATGCAATGTGACAACTATATGACAAATTGTGGCGAAAATATGACTATTTCATTGAGGTTTAACATAAGTCATAATCTTGTCATATTTGGCTAATACAGTTCGGTTCGTGGTTATTCCATTTCTAAATCACTAATGTCGTTGTTGCCTTCGTCTTGCCTTGTTAAAGCACTGCCTGCGGTTCGGCGCATAGATGTTAATGATTTGGAAAAAGGAATTAGTTCTTCTATTTTTGTTGTCTAAATTTAAACCCGAGGTGAATATGCAAGGCTATCGTATCGTTAAATCGTTGGTGATCGCTGCTGGTACGGCGCTCTCTTTCTCTGTTGCATCTACAGCATTGGCAGCTGATATCACTGGTGCTGGTGCAACTTTTCCGTATCCTATCTATGCAAAATGGGCCGAAGCTTACAAAAAGGCAACTGGCAATGGTCTGAACTATCAGTCAATCGGATCTGGTGGCGGTATTAAACAAATCAAAGCCAAGACGGTTGATTTTGGCGCATCTGATATGCCATTGAAGCTTGAAGAATTGGATGCGGAAGGCTTGCTACAGTTTCCGGCAATTATCGGTGGTGTGGTGCCGGTGGTGAATATTGAAGGTATGGAAGCCGGTAAAATGAAAATGACGGGTGACGTGTTAGCTGGTATTTACATGGGTAAGATCACTAAGTGGAACGCGGCTGAAATCGTAGCAATCAACCCGGGTTTGAAATTGCCAGCGGAAGAAATTACTGTAGTACATCGCTCCGACGGATCTGGTACAACTTTCCTTTGGACTGATTTTTTATCGAAAGTGAATGCGGAATTCAAAACTGCCGTAGGTTCCTCCACCGCAGTTAAATGGCCGGTTGGTTTGGGCGGAAAAGGTAATGAAGGCGTTGCTGCCAGTGTCAAACAAATTAAAAATTCTATTGGTTATGTTGAGTACGCTTTTGTTAAGCGTAACAAAATGACCTACACCTTGTTGAAAAATGCGGATGGTCAATTTGCTGCACCGGATGACGAAAATTTTAAAGCGGCAGCGGCAGGTGCAGATTGGACGAAAGCACCAGGTATGTATCTGGTACTGACTAATCAACCAGGCAAAGTTACCTGGCCTATTACTGGTGCGTCGTTTATCTTGATGCACAAAGCTCAAGCTGATGCAGAAAAAGGCAAAGAAGTGTTGAAGTTTTTTGACTGGGCATTTAAAAACGGTGGCGCGATGGCGACAGAATTGGAATATGTTTCTTTACCAGCACCCGTCACAAAAATGATTGAAGAAAATTGGAAAGCCAAGATCAAGGACGTCGCTGGTAAGGCGATTTGGTAAGCTACTTGCAGTACGCATTGCGAGTCAATTTACGCAGATAAATTTATTTCTGTAAATATCGATGGGCAGTCATCTCTTTTTGGATATCTGCCTATTCAAAATTTGTTTCATTACAAATGGAAAAAAATTCCATGCCTACCCAACAAGCTGAGATCTCCATGTCAGTTATATCGTCTGAAACTAGTACCAGTAGCCGCAGCCTTGAACGAGATTCAAGCTCTCAGGTCGATATGGCCTCGGTGATGCGGCGCCAGCAATGGCAGGATTTTTTGTTTCATAAGTTGACCTTTAGTTTTGCTTTGCTGGTATTGCTGGTGTTGGTCGGCATTATCATTTCTTTGTTTATTAATGCCTGGCCTGCAATGAAGGAATTTGGCTTCGCTTTCGTCACGACTATAGAGTGGGATCCGGTGAATGATAAATACGGCGGCCTCATCGCCATTGTCGGCACCTTGGCCACTTCGGCGATTGCTTTGCTGATCGCCTTCCCGATCAGCTTTGGAATTGCTTTGTTCCTGACCGAAATTTGTCCGCCATGGCTGAAACGCCCGCTGGGTACTTCAATAGAGTTATTGGCCGGCGTGCCCAGTATTATTTACGGTATGTGGGGCTTATTTGTCTTTGCACCTTTATTTTCAACTTATGTGCAACCAGCGCTTGCTGCCAGCTTGGGTAAATTGCCCGTCATTGGCGCTTTATTTTCCGGGCCTATGATAGGTATCGGTATTTTGACCGCCGGGATTATCTTGGCCGTGATGATTATTCCCTTCATTTCATCTGTCATGCGAGATGTGTTTGAAGTAGTTCCACCAGTGTTGAAAGAGTCGGCCTACGGTCTCGGTTGCACAAAATGGGAAGTGGTCAGAAAAATTGTTTTACCTTATACAAAAATTGGCGTGGTCGGCGGTGTGATGTTAGGTTTGGGTCGTGCATTGGGTGAGACCATGGCGATTACTTTTGTGATTGGCAACGCGCATAGATTATCCTGGTCTTTATTTGCACCGGGTAATAGCATTGCCTCGACCTTGGCGAATGAATTTGCCGAAGCCGAGACGGTTTTGCATACATCGTCATTATTCTTGCTTGGGCTAATTCTTTTTGTGATTACCTTTGTGGTTTTGTCCGCTGCCAAACTCATGTTGTTAGGCTTAAGTAAAAAAGAAGGGGCAAAATAATGGACGGCGAAATTGTCGATGTAAAAAACCCGGTCTATCAGCGACGTTTAAGAATGCATAAGATGGGTATTGCCTTATCCTCGTTGGCGATGGCGATCGGTATATTTTTTCTGATGTGGATCTTGTTTACTTTGTTGATCAAAGGCTTCTCGGCTTTGAGCCCTGGTCTTTTTATTGAAACCACACCGGCACCTGGTAGCGATGGTGGCGGCCTCATGAACGCGATAGTTGGTAGCCTGTTGATGGTCGGCTCAGCTACCTTAATCAGCACGCCTATCGGTATCCTGGCAGGTATCTATTTGGCTGAATATGGCGACAAAACCTGGTTCGGTAGTATCACGCGGTTTGTTACCGACATTATGTTATCTGCGCCATCGATCGTTATTGGCCTGTTTGTATATGCCATTTATGTCTTTCACGTAAAGCATTTTTCGGGTTGGGCCGGCAGTTTTGCCATTTCTCTGATTGCTATTCCCGTCATTGTACGGACCACAGATAACATGCTTGGACTGGTACCAACCAGTTTGCGTGAAGCCGCATTTGCGCTTGGCGCACCACGTTGGAAAGTCGCACTCTTGATACGTCTTCGCGCGGTCAAGGCCGGGGTCATGACAGGTATTTTGTTAGCGGTGGCACGCATCTCTGGCGAGACTGCGCCACTGCTTTTTACTGCCTTGAATAATCAGTTTTATAGCGGGAATATGAATAAGCCTATGGCTAATTTACCTGTAGTGATTTATCAGTTTGCCATGAGCCCGTACGACAATTGGCGTGAATTGGCCTGGGGTGGTGCCTTGTTAGTTACATTCAGTGTGCTCGGCTTAAATATTTTGGCGAGAACAGTATTTAGTCAAAAAGTGAATAATTAATTTTCTGGAAAAAACTTATGTCTACTACAAACATCACTTCAGAAAAAATGGCGATAGAAATTTCTGGCTTGAACTTTTTTTATGGTGCAACACGTAGCTTACGCGATGTTAATTTAGATATCCGCGATAAAAAAGTAACCGCATTTATCGGCCCTTCCGGTTGTGGTAAATCGACTTTATTGCGCACGCTTAACCGTATGTATGATTTGTATCCTGGCCAACGAGCTGAGGGCAAGATTATGTATAGCGGCAAAAATATTCTGGATGCGAGTCAGGATATTAATTTATTGCGTGCCAAGGTCGGTATGGTGTTTCAAAAGCCGACACCTTTTCCTATGTCTGTGTATGACAATATTGCGTTTGGCGTTCGTCTGTATGAAAACTTACCCAAAGGTGAGATGGACGAAAGGGTCGAATGGGCACTGAAAAAAGCCGCCTTGTGGACAGAAGTTAAAGACAAGCTGAATAAAAGTGGCTTGAGTTTATCTGGTGGTCAGCAACAACGTTTATGTATTGCCCGTGGTGTTTCGGTGAAGCCGGATGTGTTACTGCTTGATGAGCCAACTTCAGCGCTTGACCCTATCTCGACAGTCAAAATTGAAGAGTTGATTCATGAGTTAAAGCAGGATTACACCATCGCCATCGTGACGCACAATATGCAACAAGCGGCGCGTTGTTCCGACTATACCGCGTATATGTATTTGGGTGAGTTGGTGGAATTTGGCGAGACCGATCAGATTTTCATGAACCCGGCAAAAAAAGAAACCCAGGATTACATCACAGGCCGCTTCGGCTAATGGTTGCATCTATAAATCCATTTCCCGGGCGCATAGCTGCGTTGCAAATGCTCGCAATACCGACGTATTGCTCCGCTTTGCGCCTTGCTCTGCATCCCGCGAAATGAATTTCTAGAGGCACCCAAATATCATCGTAATTTTAGAAATTCAGGAGCTACTTATGACAGGCGAACACTCTTCAAAACAATATGACAATGACTTGGAAACTATTCGGTCCAAGGTCTTGTTAATGGGCGGTTTGGTTGAAAGCCATTTTCATGATGCGATGGCCTGCTTTCGCTCTGGTAACGTGGTGCAAGCTCAGGCAGTGATTAAATCTGACGAAGAAGTGAATCGTCTTGAAGTCAGCCTCGATGATATGTGCAGCCACTTGATCGTCAAGCGCCAGCCAGCCGCGAACGATTTGCGCACCGTGATGGCGACAGGCAAAGTGATTACTGACCTGGAACGTATCGGTGACGAATCTACCAAGATCGCACGTATCGCCTTTGAAGCGCATAGCAAGGGCAGAAATGGTGTCATTTTTAGCGGCTATGAAACCGTGCGTGTATTGGCGGCAAGTGTTGCGGAGATGCTGCATCAATCGCTGGATGCCTTTGCGCGACAAGACGATGCAAAAGCGATCAAGCTGATAGCGCAAGATCAAATTATTGATAACGATTTTCGTTCTATCATGCGCAACCTCATTACCTATATGATGGAAGATCCAAGCACCATTTCATCTTCGCTGGATGCCTTGTGGGTAGCGAAAGCGATTGAACGTATTGGTGACCATGCCAAAAATATTGCCGAGCATACGATCTATATCGTTGAAGGAAAAGATATCCGACATTCTGATTATGTTGCAAGTAAACAGGAACAGGCTTTGAGTAAAGAATAATGGCAGCCGACAAAACGACTATTCTCATCGTTGAAGATGAACCAGCCATTGTCGAGCTTGTGACATTTACTTTACGCGCGGCTGGTTGGGAGACTTTTTCTGTTAATAACACCGCTGCAGCCTGGGAGTTTTTACAGCGCCGCACGCCGCAATTGATTTTGCTCGATTGGATGTTGCCGGATCAAAGTGGTTTGCGTCTGTTATCAAAGATACGTTCAGATAGGCATTTCAACGAAATGCCGGTGATTATGCTAACGGCAAAAAGCATGGAAGAAGACAAGATTGCAGGTCTTGATCATGGTGCCGACGATTACGTCACCAAACCGTTTTCACCGAAGGAACTGACCGCTCGCATCAAGGCAATGTTACGCCGCAAGAGCCCCGAGCATGCGCAAGGAACTTTGGCGGCAGGTACAGTTTCGCTTGACCCCATCAGTTGCACGGTAAAAATTGCCGAGCAAAAAATTGACATCGGACATGCCGAGTACAAGTTGCTTAAGTTTTTCATGGCCCACCCCGATCGTGTTTTTTCACGCAATCAATTGCTCGATAAAGTGTGGGGTGATCACGTCGTGATAGAGGAACGAACGGTGGACGTGCATGTACTGCGTCTGCGCAAGGTTTTGAAGGAGGCTGAATCCTTAATTAAGACGGTGCGCAGCGTCGGTTATATGTTGTCGGAGAAGTGAGTATTTTAAATATGTCTCTGAGTAGTTATTAGACTCAACATGTTCATTAACGTCATTCCCGCGCAGGCGGGAATCCAGGCCGTTCATTATGCGCAGCGCCGATATTTTTGGTGCTGCACACGAGGATGATTTCGGGAGTCCCGCCTGCGCGGGAACGACGAAAATATGCTGGAGAGTTGAGTTTTTGCAGTCACTCGTGCTTTTGGGATAATGTAAAATATTTCAGGCTTTTTTCCTCAATCAATTTCATTCTGTTTTTTGCTTATAGGTACTAATGCATCCCCATCTTGTCTTCTGGATTTCCGCTTTGGTGCGAATGACGATAGCCCTTGCCAGTGCCGCCGTCGGCTGGTATTTTTGGGGTGTAACTGCCGGTCTGATACTCGCTTTAGTCGGTATGGTCGTTCTCGTCTGCGTACAGTTGCACTATTTGTTGATGTTATCGGATTGGTTGGATCACCCGAGTAGCGCGCGCTTACCCGATGGATGGGGCGCATGGACAGAAATATTTTCACGTCTTTATAAGTTGCGCCGTGGTGACGAAAAAAATCAGGCTGAGCTGGCAGAATGGCTGGCACGTTTTCGACAGGCAATGAGCCTTCTGCCCGATGGCGTTGTGATTATGGATGATGTGATGTTTCTCGAATGGTGTAATCCAGTCGCAGAAAAACATCTTGGCTTAAGTATGGCTCACGACAAGGGAATGCGCGTAACCAATCTGGTACGTACACCTGAATTCATTGACTACATTATTCTTGGTCGCTATGAAATTCCGCTGACACTATCGTTCCGTGAACGTAAGTTGATTGTTCACATCATTCCATTTGAAAATCGCAGACAAATTTTAGTGACTCACGATGTGACAGAGTCAGAACGTATCGACATGATGCGCCGCGATTTTATCGCCAATGCCTCGCATGAATTACGTACGCCACTGACAGTGATCAATGGATTTCTGGAAATCGCTACCATGCAACCCGATCTGGACGTGGCTATCCGCTCATCACATACAAAATTAATGACCGAGCAGGGCGAACGCATGCAGCGCCTGGTGGAAGATATGCTGACGTTGAGCAGACTGGAATCGATGGAATATTCAGTGCGACACGAGCGTATCAATATGCGTGTTTTGCTCGATCAGTTGCGACAGGAAGCTGAAGTTTTATCAGCAGGTCGCCATCAGATTAGCTTGGAATTTGATGGCCCCGACATTCAAGGTAGCACAGATGAAGTGCGTAGTGCCTTGATCAATCTGATTACCAACGCTATTCGATATACACCAGAAAATGGTGCCATCAAACTCATTTGGAAAGACCTTCCGCAAGGTCCAAAATTCATCGTTCAAGATACCGGGATCGGCATTAGCGCTGAACATATTTCACGCTTAACCGAGCGCTTCTATCGAGTCGATAAAAGCCGCTCGCGTGAAACTAAAGGCACCGGTTTGGGGTTGGCTATTGTGAAGCACGTACTTTTACGTCATCACGCTAATCTGGTGATCGAGTCTACGCCGGGTGTAGGTAGTAAATTTTGCGTTCAATTTCCAGTTCCTGCAGAAGTTCAAGTTTAATTCTCCATTTCTTGTGTATTCAAGCCGCTTGTTGGCTTCTTATTCGCTTCTCGATTGCAGCCCATATCAGCGCAACAACATTTGAAATATGCTGTTGCGCTGATATGATATGTCGACTTTATTGAATTGAATACTTGGATGTGTCTATGAGTGAGCCGAAATCTAGTGTCCGGATCTGGATCAGGGCTGTTCCCCTGTTTATCCTTGTTTGTCTTTTGGCGTGGTGTACGACTAATCGCCAGAGCATGCAGCAACTGAGTCCGATCAAAACTGAGTTACAGTCCATCTTTATGGAAGCCGGTTTGGTTGATGGTGTCAATCAGCACAATAATCTGACCGATGTGGCAAAAAAAATGGGTGAGCCAGCCCTGAATAATTTGCTGTATGACGTCGCCTCCAGTGCATCGCTAGACGCCTTGAAATGGTTGGTGGCGAATGGTGCAGACCCGAAAAATATTGGCACTATTCATGACTTGACGCTGCTGCAAAAAGTAGCATTGCGCCCTCGGCTTGATCGTCTGGAGTATTTTCTTGGTTTTGGATTGAATCCTCTTGAACGTAGCCGTGATGGCAGAACGATTTTGCATTTGGCGGCGCAAGGTGGCCTTGATCAAAAGGTACTAGCTTTACTGTTAGCTAAAGGCTTAAAAATTTCGGATATCGATATCGCTGGCAGAATGCCCATGCATTATGCGTCGGTTAAATCTGTTTCGACCTTGCTAGCGGGTGGCGCAGAAATTGATGCCAAAGACAGTCTGGGTTTAACTGCATTGCTTCAGGCCGCCAAAGAGGGGCACAACGATGTTGTCTCAGAATTGTTGAACAACTCTGCTTCGGTTTATGCGGTAGATAACAAGGGTAGAACGGCACTGCATTATGCAGCGATGGGACGTAACTCCGATAACTTAATCGATACCTTGCTGGCGGCAGGTGCACCGGTAACTGCCAGAGATAATGAGGGTCAAACACCGAAAGATTTAGCTCTTGGCGCGCGTGAATATTCTCGGCAACGAAGTGCGATTGATAAACTCTAGTTCAATGCTAGTGGCTAGTTGTTAGTTGCGTAGGTCCGAAGCAATTATCTTCTGCGATATTTGTCGTTTTCACGTCCATCGGATGGAACGGCGTTCATGTAATACTCAATTTCTTTGGTATCTTTTTCAGATATTTTTTTACTGAAATTTTGTTTGACGAACGCCCACATTTCTTCTTTTAATACCTCGCATCTCAAGGCCTCTTTTGATTTTTTTTGGTATCTGTTGCTGTAATCTAAGTTGCTTTCATCGATAGTATTCTCGTAGCTAGAACGATTGCGCACGTGATTGTTAGCAAGGTTTCGCTCCGTTTCATAGCGTTCGCGTTCGGTATCTTTTTCAAATCGTTTAATCGGCTCGCTACAATTTTCTCGGAAATTTGTATTTAGTGCATTGCCGACAGAGACTTCACATTGGGAGTTTCTTTGTGCCAGAGTCCAGCAAATTTGGCCAACTTTCTTGGCGTTGTCGCGTGCAAGTAGCGAGGCAAAGCCTACACTGTCCTTGATTTCGGCAGCTTTTTCACCATCCTTGTTTGAACATGGGCGGTCGGAAAAATTAATTTTCCCGGTGCTATTGGCGCATTTGTAGATTTCGGCAAAGGCGCTTGATGGTAAGGCCACCAAGATGGTATAGATGAAGACGAAAGAGATGCGATAGTGCATGACAGTCCAGAATGAGGTTTGAAATATGTGGCTCGGCACAATCGTCCTGACTGCCAAAGCCGGAAAGTAAGCGTGCTTGTATTTTAAACCAAGTAAAGTGATTTACATGCGACAGCCCTGAATTTGTCTTTGTCGATAAACGACGATGAATTCCGCGCTTAAATCCTCGCATAAATCTACGCTATTTCGATACTGCTTCAGTACGATTCAGTAACCAGGTTTTTGCCTCAGCTTTGACCCAGGGTGATAACCGTTGAAGTACTGTTGCATGGTAGTCGTTGAGCCAGGCTAATTCATCATCACGCATTAAACTGACGTCGATGCAGCGGGTATCGATAGGGCACAAGGTCAGTGTTTCAAATTTCAGGAACTCGCCGAATTCGGTAATATCGCCGGGCACACACAACATCAAGTTTTCAATCCGAACGCCCCACTTTCCCGGGCGATAAATGCCGGGTTCGTTCGAGGTGATCATGCCTTCTTCCATCACCATATTGGCGTTGGGAATGGCAAGGTAAGAAATAGATTGCGGGCCTTCATGCACATTCAGGAAATAGCCAACGCCATGCCCGGTACCATGGCCATAGTTAACACCTTCCGCCCAGATCGGTGCGCGCGCTGCGGTATCAAGTACGGTTGAGTATGTGCCGCGCGGGAATTGCATACTGGATAAAGCGATCATGCCTTTGAGAACCAAAGTGAAATCGCGCTTCTGCTCTGGCGAAACAGTACCAACAGGGGCGACACGAGTGATGTCAGTGGTGCCCCCGAGATATTGACCTCCCGAGTCGATCAATAACAAGCCATCGCCTTTAATTACAGAATGCGATTCCTCAGTGGCGCGGTAATGCGGCATGGCACCATTCTGGTTGAAGCCGGCGATGGTACCGAAACTGGCAGAGATAAAATTGGGCTGGCGTGCGCGTGCCGCGCAGATTTCCTGGTCTATGGTCAACTCAGTAAGCTCTGAGATTTTTTCATTTCCTAAGGCGTTTTCTAGCCAGCTAAAAAACTCACACAAGGCCGCACCGTCTTGTTCCATGGCTTCACGGACAAACTGCGCCTCTTGCGCATTTTTGCGCGACTTCAGCAAGACACAGGGATTGATTGCCTCGATGACTTTGGTATGTGCGGCGATCGCCTGCTTGAAACCTAAAGTTATCCGATTCGGGTCGATTAGCAATGAATCGCCTGCCGGGATTGCGGCTAATTCTGCGGCAGCGCTGCCGTATTCAAGTACCGTGATGCCATCTTGTGCTAATGCAGCGACCACTGCAGGCGGAACTTTGCCCGGTGAAATATACAGACGTACGGTATCGATCCCGATCAGCGCATGTGCGACAAATACAGGGTTGTAGCTGACATCGGCACCGCGTAAGTTAAACAGCCAAGCAATGTCATCTACCGTGGAAATAAAGTGCCATTGAGTGCCATTGCTGTGCATCTGTTGGCGCACTGTGGCAAGCTTTTTTTTGCGGCTGACGACGGCATGTGGCGCAAGGTGTTCAAAAACAGCTGCTTGCGGCAATACGGGCCTTGTTAGCCAGGCTTTTTCCAATAAGTCATGGCTAGTGTTGAGTTTTATTTTCTTTGCATCTAATGCAGTCTGCAATGCGCGCGAAGTGGCAAGACTCAATACCGCTGCGTCGATACCGACTATTGATTCAGCTGGTAAATTGTCGGCCAACCAGTTGATGTACAAGGTGGCGGCAGCTGAATTGATTTTCATCATTTGTATGCCAGTAGAGGCAAGCTCGTTCTCGGCTTGCGCCCAGTAGCGCGTATCGACCCAAAGACCGGCAAAATTTGCTGTAATGATCAAGGTGCCGACCGAGCCAGTGAATCCGGAAAAATGTTCGCGCCCTTGCCAGCGGGCTGACAGATATTCAGACAGATGTGGATCTGATGAGGGAATTATGTAGGCGTCTATGCCAAGCTCATTCATGGCCAGGCGCAATTTCTGTATGCGCGCTGGAATCGGGGAAGAGTCAGGTGCGGAGGAATTTTGTGGGGTATTCATAGACTTTGGCTGGTTTGACGTGCATGCTTGATGAAGTGTTTAAGTATACGTTAAATATATTAAAAACGATCTGAATTTATCCCACCACAAATTTTGTTTAGCCTACCCAATTGAAGAGCTGTGAGGCTTACATTCTCTTTAAATAACGTCGCATAACGTTGGGCGCTGGCTCGGCATGATTGGCGTGCGAATATTCTAATTCTGGTGCCAACTCAAAATGATAGGCCGCATACAAATCGAGCAAGCGTGGCTGATCTACCCTGACACCAAGTCGTAATTCTTCAACACCAGTTGTTTGTGCATGATGAATCACCGCCTCCAATAAATGCTGAGACAGGCCGGCGCCACGAAACGCTGGCAATACGCCCATGCGTAGCATTTCCCAGGTGTCGCTGTCCGCTTCCATCGGCAACCAGCGCACCGAGCCTGCGGGTTCTTCATTGACCAGCAATACAAAACCACCACCTTGCTGCAAATCTTGCGCGACGCGTTCAAGGCTCTCGTGATGGCCGCTGGAACTGGCGGCTACTTTGTCTTGCCAGCATGCGCGCGTCAGATGCGCGAGCAGTTGCGCATCGTCCGGTGTAGCTTCGCGTATGACAATCTCCATGGTGTTTAGCGCACCCGCATCCCAGGTTCTGCACCTGGCCAGGCTTCTAAAATATACAAGCCAGGATTAGCTTTTTCGTCAGCAGCAGACGCCGCCAATACCATGCCTTCGGAAATGCCAAATTTCATCTTGCGTGGCGCCAGATTCGCGACCATGACGGTGAATTTGCCTATCAGCTGTTCCGGTTGATAGGCGGATTTGATACCGGAGAATACATTACGGGTACGGCCTTCTCCGACATCTAAAGTCAGGCGCAAAAGCTTATCTGAACCTTCAACCTGTTCGCAGTTAACAATCTTGGCAATGCGCAGATCAATTTTTGCGAAGTCGTCAATCTTAATCTCGGGCGCAAGCGCCTCAATTGCGCCGTCGTTCTCACTTTCCTCATTTAAGGGGGAAGGCTGGGATGGGGGGGCGGTCGAAGAACCAGAAGTCTTCGCAGC
>JANYFV010000357.1 GCA_025359635.1 Undibacterium sp.
TACGGTAATGCATGGCCTTGCCCTAATCTACATTTTGCGTGACTTACCGCAGGTACGTGCCTTCAAGATCATTCAAGAAAACCTCGATTTGACTCGCGTATTAGTTGTATTAGAAGCTGATTTGAATGATGACTTGAGAACAAAAATTATTCAGGGGTTCCAGGCCCGACTTGGCGGAAGCGTTGAAATTCAAGTGGAAAAGGTAACAGAAATACCCGCTGAAAAATCGGGAAAATATCGCTATGTTGTCAGTAAAATTACCTAATACTCGTTAGCAAAAAGGATAAAAAATGGAAAGCGCACTTTGGGCAACTGACTTGCTGGTACTAGTATATTTATGTTTTTGGGCGATCCGCCAAGATAATGTGAAAAGCAATTCACAGTCAGAAGACTGAACCCCACCATGCGTGACGCATTTTTACTCGCTATTTTCCCTATCCTGATTTACGTGATTTTTCAACGTGCATTTATTGGCCTCGGACTATGGATATGGACTGCGATGTTTTTCCCAAATGGCTGGGTATACGGCATCGCACAGAATATACGTTACAACCTGGTATTTGCAGGGCTAACTATTGTTGTGTATTTCATGTCCAAACAAAAGTCGAAACTAAAATTGGGACCCATTGGTGGACTTGTCATTCTGTTTTTAATATGGACCGCGTTAAGCACAGCATTCAGCATTCAAGCTCCAGATGTTGCCATGGAGGAATGGATGAAACTTGCTAAAATCGTAGCTTTATTCGTTTTCATCCTACTTATTATTGAAAAAAAATTACATATCGATTTTTTCTTATGGTGCTTAATATTGTCGGTGGGATTTTTCGCTGCAATAGAGGGGTTAAAATATATATCAAGTGGCGGCGGACACCATATCGAGGGCATGCGAGGTCACATCCTGCAAGACAATAATCAATTAGCGCTCGCGCTCGCAGTATTACTTCCTATTTGCTTTTATTTGTTAGGTGAATATGGGAAAAAATCCTGGATACTTAAATTTGGCTTGCTTGGTCTTATTACTCTCGATATTACCTCAATTATCGGCACCAACTCTCGCGGCGGACTCGTGGCTTTAGCGTCGGTTGGTGGCTATCTTTTTATTAAGAGCAAAAGAAAGCTTATATTTATATTCCTTGTCGTTTGCATAGGAAGCACAATGATAGGCTTGATTCCAGAACAATGGTTTAATCGAATGGATACAATCAGTGATGCGACGAGTGATAGCTCCTTTGTAGGACGTGTACAAGCTTGGCAACTAGCAACCATTTTAGCTTTACAAAATCCACTCATCGGAGGCGGCTTCAAAGCAGTAGAATTTCCACCTAATTGGAATATTTTGGCGCAAGAGTTTTCTGCTTACCCATTTTTACAATTTGGCACTACACCGCCAGATCCGGCTCGTGCTCACGCAGCACACAGCATTTATTTCCAGGTCCTCGGAGATCATGGCTTTATTGGCTTGTTTCTGTATTTAGGAATATTTGGTCTAACGTTCTTAAAAGCTGGAGCCGTCGCAAAAAAAAATCGTTTGGCGAATGGACCTGAATGGATAACCAACCTCACGACAATGCTTCGACTGTCTATTTTTACATATTGCATCGGAGGCGCTGCATTGAGTTTGGCATATTTCGATATGACATTTTCTATTTGCGCATTAGTACTTGTTCTAGAGTATAAATTCCTTCCAAAGATTCTTGGGAGTCACAAAAAAGTGGTTATTAAAACATCTTAAATAATACTCAGTTTATATTAATGTAAAATCAATAGTAATCTAGACATTCGTGTCCATTTGGCATTATGTTAATCAACTAAATCAGCTTCATCAAATACATTAACCAAACGACCTTCCTCGGTCATTAGATGGTATAACAACATCGCAATCTGCCTCAACCAGTAAGGAAACGGAAATTGGCGTCAATCAGATTTATCACCAGCGGTAGCATTGCACTTTTAAATAGATTTGCTGGACATAACAGCTTTTCAGTTCTGAATTATCACCGAGTTTTGCCCATTGCAACACGCGGATCAGAGTATGCTTTGACGCCAGAGTTATTCGAACAACAATTGATTTGGTTGAAAAGGCACTTCCACGTTTTAGCACTTTCTGATGCATTTTCTGCGGCATCAGCTGGGAAATTACCGCGCAATTGCGTCGTGATTACTATTGATGATGGATTTTATGATTGCTACGAGTACATCTATCCCTTACTACTTAAAAATGGTTTAAATGCAACATTTTTCATTAGTACATCTGGAATTGAGTTGGGTTACTTATGGGAAAATCAGATCTCTGACGCTATTGACAACGCGAAAATCGGATTCAATACCGTTGCACTCGCGGGACAAAATTTTGAAATTCAAACGCGTGACCAAAAGCTTATCAGCATATCCCATATTACTGAACTGATTAAATATAAGAACATTCAACAACGAAATATTTTAATAAATAGCCTGCTTACACAGTTGGGAAGTAATACACAGCCCCATCGGTTTTTGACCGAACAGCAAATTCGTACAATGCACGAGAATGGCATGATCATTGGTGCCCACACGGTGCATCATCCAATATTGGCTTTAGAAGATTCAGATATAGCGCTTAAAGAAATTAAAGAAAGTAAGACGCATTTAGAAAATATAATTGGTGCGCCCGTCGATTATTTTGCTTATCCCAATGGGAAATTTCAGCAAGACTTTAATGCTGACCACATTGAGATGGTTAGACAATTAGGATTTAAAGCTGCTTTTTGTACGGAATGGGGCGTGGTAACTCCCGATAAAGACTGCTTATTTCAATTAAAGCGTTTTACACCATGGGATAAAAATCCTGCCAAATTTTGTCTGCGTCTAGCGTTAAACACCTTTGTTGAACGATATAACTTTAAAATATTTCAAAATAAAGTACGTCAACAAATTAATACTACTACTCTAAAAATTAATCGCGGAAATATCGGGCAAAATACTAAATATCGTTCGTCAACTTTAAAAGAAGCAATATTGGTTCCTCAAGCCGATTCAATGGGAGCAATTGCAGTGATTCGCTCACTTGGCCAGCACGGTTATCAGGTACATGCCGCTTCCGCTAAAATTGAAGCTCTAGGCTGTAAGTCAACTTTTGTTTACCAAGCTCATTTGTCACCGACATATCAGTCAATTGATTATCTTCCATGGCTGCGCGCTTTAATAGTTAGCTGCAGAATAAAATCGATCATACCAAGCGAAGGATTTTTGCTTGCTATTAAAGAACATTTTTTCGAATTCGCACATCTTATGGCGATTCCTCAGAATCCAATAATTGTGTACGGCTGTTTGTCGAAGGTCTATGTTTTTAATCAATTTCTCAACAGCGACGATAAACAATTGCAACAGCACATTTCAAAAACTGCCGTCATCTGTAATGCAGCAGAATTGGACGTACTGGATTTTAGTAACTGGCAATTACCTTTTTTTATTAAAGGTGATGGATTTTACAGCCGCCAAGGTCATGAAGCACTAGTTGTCAAGGCCAAAAGTATTGAATCAGCAAGAATGATAGCATTACAAGCCCTCGAACAATTTGAGAAAATTTTGATTCAGGATTGTAGTTCAGGAGTCAAAGCGACCGTCAATTTGTTATATCAGGATGATAAATTACTCGCTGAATCTATGGTTGTGGCTACGCATGAGAATCCACACACTGGCGGATTGACTTCACTACGCCATAGCTGGTGGCATCAGGAAATGTATGAAGATGCAGTGCGACGCGTACGCGCATTGGGTTGGAATGGTCCAGCCATGGTGGAGTATAAATGGGATGAAAAATTGGGGAAATTTGATTTTATTGAACTAAATTCCAGGTATTGGGCAGCATTAAATTTGGATATTTTGGCAGGTTTACATTTTCCAGCGATCCAAATGGATCATTTTTTCCACTATACACAACCCGGCAAAGTACGACGATTAAATAAGGTCATCACTGTACGTCATGCTTTTCCAGCAGATTTCGGATATTTAATATCGAAAATACGTGATCCTTCAGTTGAAATGAAATCCAAATTTTTTAGTCTGTTTGGTTTTTTTGTCTATTTTTTTCACCCAGGTATCAAATCTGATTTGAATTACCCTGGTGACCGAAAATTGGCGATGCGCAATACCAAAGCTTTTCTCTTGGAGCTGCTAAAAGCATGCGTAAAAAAATTAAACTAAGCTTGTTGCTTGCGGCGAAGGTACTCGGTGTGTTCTGGCTATGCCGATTAAAATATCGCAAATACACTCGAATTTTATGCTACCACGGCTTTTCCTATGTGGATGAGCATCAATTTCGCCCAAAATTGTTTATGCACCCAACAACATTTTCTAAGCGACTTGATTGGCTAGCAAAGAGTCAATACAGTATAGTGTCGCTCGACGATGTGGTTGATGGAAAAAAGACTGCAAGTAATCAGGTAGTACTTACAATGGATGATGGGTGGTCTGGCACTTTTGAACTGGTCTATGCAGATTTACTTCGTCATCATTTTCCACTAATGTTGTATGTCACTAGTTATTACGCTGAAAAACAAATTCCAGTGTTAAACGTAGCTTTGGCTTATTTATTATGGAAAACTGAAAAGATAACGCTACATTTTGATATACCAGAGTTGGGAATTTCAAAAAATTATCAGCTTAGTAGTATTAATCGATCAGTACTTGTACGCGAAATATGTCGTTTTATTGATCAACTTAAAAACCCGGCGGAACGTTTAGAAATTTTACTGAAAATTGCAACACTTCTTGATGTTAGTTTAAAAGCCGACAATCGCTTGATGTTCCGCTTGCTCAATGTTACTGAACTCACGGCACTCCAAAAAATTAATGTAGATTTGCAGCTACACACCCATCGTCATTGCAGTCCAATAGAAATAAAAAGCTTTGACCGTGAGCTTGAAGAAAATCGCAACTGGTTATCGCAATTTAAAAATATCGCCGAACTACGCCACTTTTGCTATCCAAGTGGAGAATATTCGCCTGCGCATCTTCCATTGCTTAAAGCAAACGGCATTAAAACCGCCACCACAACCCATATTGGACTAATGGCTCCTGCTGCTGATCATTTACAAATAAAGCGAATATTGGATGGCGAAGACATGGAGCTAATTGAACTAGAAGCTGAACTATGCGGTTTTAGCAGCTTGATGCGTAGCATACTAAAAACTGGGGGTCATTGAAATGCGTCAAACGTTGAATATATATTTAATTGAACCGATCTCCCGATGAATAAAACGGTATTGTTAGTGGCCTTGGAGATGCCGCCTTGTCGTAGTGCGGGCGTACAAAGGCCATTCAGGTTTGCAGAATATTTATTGGAATTAGGCTGGAATCCCATCGTCCTAACTGCAAAACCCGACATTTATGACCGTCTTGACCATGAATTATTAATACCTTCTGAGCTGCAATCGAGAATTTTTCGATGCAAAGCAGTAGATTCATCTAAGCTTTTTAGTATTGGCGGTAAATACCCCAATTTTGTCACTACACCAGATCGTTATTGGCCTTGGTATTTTTCTGCGGTCAAATTGGGAAATCAATTGGTAAAACAGTTTAAACCGGCATATATCTGGTCAACCTACCCTGTGATGACGGCCCATTTAATCGCAAGAAAATTAACGAAACGTCATCAACTTCGTTGGGTTGCTGATTTTAGAGATCCAATCCAATGCCACTACAACCCAAATTATCAGCACTTTAATGAAATAACTTGTGCGCTTGAACGCAAAATCGTTAGTTGTGCCGACCGCGTCTGTACCACCACTGCAGAAGCCGCAAAGCTTTATCAAAAAATTTACCCGACAGAACCTTTGGATAAATTTACTGTAATAGAAAATGGTTTCGTACCACAAACGCTAAATTCAAGGATGACTCCGAATAACGAAACCCGTTTTGTCTTGCTCTACAGCGGTGCGCTATATGGTAACGGACGCGATATCAGTAGTATCTTCAAGGTAATCAGTGAATTGAAGCAGCAAGGTAGAATCGACCACCATAACTTTGTATTGCGCTTTCGTGGCAGCAAAAAACAAGGGCATTATGATCAACAATTGGCAGAGGCAAATGTTGCTGACCTGATTGAATTTTTACCAGCAGTACCGTTTGAACAAGCCATCAACGAGATGCAGCAATCTTCCGCAAATATGTTAATTCAGGACGAAATATTTAAGTATCAAATTCCCGGAAAATTATACGATTATATTCAGACACAGAAACCATTATTAGCGATATGCCCGCCAAATACTGCAACTGCGTCTAGATGTGAGTCATTACCGAATTGTTTGCGAGTCTGGACTCACGATGAAATGTACGCAGCCTTACTCAATCTAATCCAAGGCACGGCATCGTTAAGCCAACTCAGTGAGTATGAGTTGCAAAAATACAGCCGCCGCGAGAGCACGAAAAAACTGGCGCAGATCTTGTCAAGTCTGGGTCAATAAAAATAAATTGATCGAAAGTGAATACTCTTAAGCAGATTGCTGGAGTCAGGGAATTTAATGGACAAACTCAAATCAAAAACCATACAGGGATTGGCTTACCTTGGTGTGGCAAAAGGTGCTGGAAAAGTAATATCATTTATAAACACACTGATATTGGCACGACTTCTGACACCTGAAGACTACGGTCTCATGTCAATTGTTATGGTAATCGTCGGCTTTGTCGGTTTTTTTAATGAAATAGGCCTTGGAAGTGCGATCAAACATAGGGCTGAAATAACCACCAACCAAATCAATGGGGCTTTTACCATAGCACTATTTATCAGTATTGGTCTGTACGCATTGATGTATTTAGCGAGTCCTGCAATTGCTGCTTATTATGGATCTCCAGCCTTGGTGGACATTTTGCACGTCGTCGCCAGCACATTTATCATTGGCGCTGTTGGCTCTGTACCCGATGCTTTGTTAGCCCGCGATATGCGTTTTAAAGTCTATGCGGGTATTGATTTCATGATGATAGTCCTGCAATGTACGGTAACTCTGATTCTGGCATGGATAGGTCAAGGTGTGTGGGCGCTAGTTTGGGGATTCATCTTCTCACAAGTATTTAAGAGTGCTTGCGTGTTTTATTTTAGTGGTTGGCGCCCCGAAAAATTAGGTGATCTGCGGGCGGCAACAGAATTAATGAAGTTTGGTGCTAGTGTCACTTACTCCAGAGTCACTTGGTATATTTACAGCAATGCCAACACACCTATTATCGGAAAAGTCTTAAGTGCCCAGAAAGTTGGTATTTACTCAATGGCAGCAGGCCTGGCATCCTTACCTACTGCACATATTACGAGCTTAGTGATACGCATAGCTGCGCCGCTATTTTCCCGACTTCAAACCGAACCAACGAGGCTCGAAAATGCTCTGTTACGATTGACTGCAGGGATTGCGTTAATGACATTTCCAATGATGATAGGAATGATGCTAACGGCGGAACAATTAGTGCCCGTATTGCTTGGTCCTAATTGGCTAGAAACGATTTTCCCCCTGCAAATTCTCTGTATGATGGGTTTGGTAAAATCAATCGATCCCTTAATCACACAGGCTTTCATCTCCGTCAACAAGGCAAACATTACTGCCAGATACACGACCCTATGTGCATGCGCTATTCCAATTTCTGTTTATTTTGGGGCATCGCTTGGAGGGTTGATTGGTGTCGCGATAGCCTTGGTCATTTCATAC